>CAMEMX010000125.1 GCA_945927915.1 uncultured Clostridia bacterium | reverse complement strand
GTCGGACGTCCTATCGCGGGCGCGGCGGTGCGCATAACGGCGCCGGACGGCAGCGAGTGTCCCACGGGAACGTCGGGCGAGATATATGTTCGCGGCCCCGGGCGAATGCTCGGTTATCTGGACGCCGAGGAGGCGACGCGCGCCTGCCTGTCTGACGGCTGGTACCGCACCAAGGACATGGGCTACGTTGACGGGAAGGGCTATCTGTTCCTCAGCGGCCGCGCCGATGACCTTATAATATCCGGCGGCGAGAACATCTATCCGGGCGAGGTCACAAATGTCATCATGCAGCTTTGCGACGACATCGCCGAGGTCGCGGTGTACGGAGTGCCCGACGACACCTGGGGCGAGCATGTTAAGGCAAGCGTGGTGCTCATGCCCGGCAGCAGCCTTACTCCCGAGGCTCTGCGGCAGTACTGCCGCTCCCATATGCCGACCTTCCGTGCGCCTAAGGAGATAGAATTCCTGACCGAGCTGCCGAAAAACGCCACCGGCAAGGTCCTGACGAGCGTCCTGCGCGAGCGCAGCATCAAGGCCGTGTGACCTCCTCCTCCGCTTGTATACTCTGCCCAGCGTTTTCGCGGACGCGGCCCGCGCTTTTTGTAGAAATCGGCGTTGTCGCGGCGGGGTTTGTTTGTTATTGTGAATTTAGAAACGATCAAGCTGTCCGCACCGGACAGAATATTTTCAGGCAAAAACGGAGGTAAAAAATAATGATCAAGACTAAGCTCACCGAAATGCTCGGCATTGAATATCCCATCGTACAGGGCTGCATGCAGTGGATCTCCCGCGCGCCGCTGGTGGCTGCCGTATCGGAGGCCGGCGGACTCGGACTTCTGTCCTCAAGCACATTTTCAAACGCCGATGACCTTCAGGCGGAGATCCGCAAGGTCAAAAGCATGACCGGCAAGCCCTTCGCCGTCAATCTGACCCTCATGCCGTCGCTCGTCGTTCCCGACTACGCGGGCTACATCCGCGTCTGCGCCGAGGAGGGCGTCAAGGTCATGGAGACCGCAGGCCGTCCCCCGAAGGACGACATGGTGCGTGCGATCAAGGACGCGGGCATGGTGCTCGTCCACAAATGCACCACAGTTAAGCACGCGCTCAAAGCCCAGTCCCTCGGAGCCGACATGGTGGTTGCCGACGGCTTTGAGTGCGCCGGACATCCCGGCGAAAACGACATCGGCACCATGGTGCTCACTCCCCGCTGCGTGGAGGCGCTCGACATCCCCGTTATCTGCGCCGGCGGCGTATCCACCGGCCGTCAGATGGCCGCCGCGCTCATGCTCGGCGCAGACGGCGTTTACATGGGCACCCGCTTCCTGCTCTCCGAGGAATGCCCCGTACTGCCCAAGGTCAAGGAGTATCTGGCCGAAAACTGCAGCGAGATGGACACCATCATCCTGCTGCGCTCCTTCCAGAACTCCACCCGCATGTACAAGAGCGAGGTTGCAAAGAGAGTGTTCGCCCGCGAGCAGACCCACTGTGAATTCAAGGACGTCGCGGAGGATATGGCGGGAAAGACCGCGTGCAAGATGTTCTACGAAAACGGCGACGTTGAAAACTGCGGCGTCATCTGCGCCGGTCAGACCTCCGGCCTTATCAGGCAGGTGAAGCCCGTTAAGACCATCATCGACGAAATGATGGCAGAGTGCGAGGCCACTATCGGCAGGTTCACCAACTGCTGATAATGCTTTTATACTTCAGACGGCTCGGCATTTGTCCGAACCGTCTGAACGCGCATTTTGTTTAAGGAGGCATCGCATGCTGTATTCATTTTCAGGCAAGTCCCCGCGCATAGATCCCACCGCTTTCGTCAGCGACAGCGCCGAGATCATAGGCGACGTGACCGTCGGTCCGAGATGCTATATCGGCCCCTTCGCCGTCATCCGCGGCGACGCGGCACAGATCGTTCTGGAGGAGGAAGTGGCCGTTGAGGACGGCGTCATTATCCACGCCGGCGGCGATTCCCGCATCTGCCGCAGGGTCACGATAGGCCACGGCGCTATCGTTCATTCCCGATATCTCGGCCCCGGCGTCAGCATCGGCATGGGCGCGGTGCTGAGCCTCAACTGCACCGTCGGAGAGGGCTCCGTCATCGGCGAGTCCGCGCTCGTGCCTCAGGGCAAGGAGATCCCCGCGGGCATGCTCGTCGCCGGAGTTCCGGCAAAGCCTCTGCGCGAGCTGACCGAGCGCGACATAAAAAGCTGGCAGAACACGAAGGACTGGTACGTCCGTCTGGCGGCGCGCTATCTGGACGGAGAGACCTTCCGCCCCATTCCCGATCCGCGAAAGGAGCGGGCAGAATGAGCGATTGGAAAGATATATACCGCGAAAAGCTGCTGACCGTCGAGCAGGCCGCGCAGCTTGTCGAGCCGGGCGACAGGATATTCGCGGGCGGCTCGGGCAGTCTGCCAGCGGCTCTCATCGACGCCGTCTGTGACCGTACCGGGCTGCACGGCGTTAAGCTCGTTACCGCGGTCAACGGGACCGACTGCAAGGCTCTTTCGGAGCCGTCCTGCTTCGGGCGCGTGGAGTACAATTCATTGTTCCTCGGCGCGGCCGACCGTGCTAATCTGGCTCTGGACGGGATACACATCAATTCCGTGCAGTTTCATCAGGCAATAGAGACCCTGCGCGAGGTATACCGCGTCAACACGCTTATGCTCGAGGTCTCCGAGCCGGACGAGGAGGGCTTCCTCTACTACGGCACACGCGGATGCGCATGGGGAGTGCTCGACCGTTCTGCCGATAAGGTCATCCTTCAGGTCAACAAATATCAGCAGCGCGCCGAGGGCATACATAACCGCATCCACGTCAGCGACGTGACCGCGCTCTGCCGCTTTGATCATCCGCTGAAAAAATATCAGTACAAATACTCGGCCGCTACCGACGAGCGCATCGCGGCGCATATCCTGCCCTATATAAAGGACGGCTATACTCTCCAGGTCGGCATCGGAGGCATCCCGAACACGGTGGCCTACGGGCTCAGAGACCGCAGGGATCTCGGCATATATACCGAGGTGCTCACCGACGCACAGCTTGAGCTTATGCGTGTGGGAGCCGTCGATCTGTCCCGCGTGGAGGCGTCGTTCATTCTTGACAGCCCCGGGCACGTGGACGAGGAACTGCTGCGGCACATACGGCTGTCCCCGCTGAACCGGCTGAACGATCCCATGCGCGCTGCCCAGCATCCGCATTTCATTTCAGTCAACGCCTGTCTGTTGGCAGATCTCACCGGCCAGATATGCTCCGAGGCTATTGACGGCAGACAGTATTCCGGCGTGGGCGGGCAGCTCGACTTTGTCCGTGCAGCGGCACGTTCCGCCGGCGGAATGAGCTTCCTGTGTCTCAGATCCACTCACACCCACCCCGACGGAACGGTAAGCTCAAATATTTTCGCCCGGCTTCCCGCAGGAACAGTCATCACAACACCGCGCACCGACGTTATGAACGTCGTCACCGAATGGGGCGTTGCCGAGCTTCACAACCGCCCGCTTGAGGACCGCGTCTGCGCCATGATCGGCATCGCGCATCCCGATTTTCGCCGCGCTCTCGCGGAGGAGGCCATTGCCTGCGGGCTGCTTCACCGTGAACGCGCCGAGAGAGACATCGATTATTGCTGACACTCTAAAAAAACATACGGAGGGAACACAATGATTTCTGCACATGAACCGCTTTTTACACCGTTCACCATCAGAAAAACGGAGATCAAGAACCGTTACTACATGGCTCCGATGGGCACCACGACTCACAACGACGAGGACGGCGCCTATCTGCCGGACGCCGTTGACCATTACGTCAAGCGCGCCGCCGGCGGAGTCGGTCTTATAATCACCGGCGCAAACTGGGTCGACAACAACATCGAGGTGCACAGCCCGGGCTCCTTCCCCTGCCCGACGATCTGCCCCGGCAAGTACATCAAATCCGCCCGCGAGCTGACCGACCGCGTCCATGCCTTCGGCACTAAGATCTTCGTACAGCTCACCGCCGGCCTCGGCCGCAGCGCCATGCCTGCAATGATCCACGACCGCAAATTCGTCGCTCCCACTACCGTCAGCAACCGCTGGAACCCGAGAATCGAGTGCCGCGAGCTGACCACCGAGGAGGTCGAGCGCATCGTAGAGCAGTTCGGCGTGTCCGCCGCGATAGCAAAAAGATGCGGCTATGACGGCGTCGAGGTGCATGCCGTTCACGAGGGCTACCTGCTCGACTGCTTCGCCATGTCGCTGTTCAACAAGCGCACCGACAAATACGGCGGAGATCTGCGCGGCCGCCTGACCTTCGCAATTGAGATCGTACAGAAGATCAAAAAATACTGCGGCGAGGACTTCCCCGTCATTCTGCGCTTCTCGCTCAAGAGCTACATCAAGGACATCCGCCAGGGCGCGGTGCCCGGCGAGGAGTTCACCGAGCTTGGCCGCGACACCGAGGAGGGCCTCGAGGCCGCGAAGATCCTTGTCGAGGCCGGATATGACGCCCTCGACGTTGACGCCGGCACCTACGACAGCTGGTACTGGGCACATCCGCCCATGTATTTCGACAAGGGCGTGTATCTGCCCTTCGCCGAGCAGGTCAAAAAGGTCGTGGACGTGCCCGTGCTCGCCGCCGGACGTATGGACGA
>CAMEMX010000124.1 GCA_945927915.1 uncultured Clostridia bacterium | reverse complement strand
TATTTATCCCAGCGCGACGTCGAGCACCATCATCAGGCTGAAGCCGACGGCGAAAAAGATCGTGCCGATATGCGAATGCTCGCCCTCGGACATTTCGGGGATCAGCTCCTCCACGACGACATAGAGCATCGCGCCCGCCGCAAAGCCCAGCACATAGGGCAGGATCGGCACGACGAGGCTCGCCAGCGCGACGGTCAGACCCGCGCCCACCGGCTCGATCACGCCGGACAGGACGCCGTAGGAGAACGCCCTGCCGCGCCGCATCCCGCCGCTTTTGAGCGGCATGGAGATGATCGCGCCCTCCGGCAGGTTCTGGATGGCGATGCCGAGCGCCAGCGCCAGCGCCGCCGCGGCGGAGATGCTCTCGTCGCCGCTGAGCCAGCCTGCCGCAACCACGCCCACAGCCATGCCCTCCGGCAGGTTGTGCAGCGCGACAGCGAGCACCATCATGGAGCTTTTGCCGAGATTGCAGGCGCTGCCCTCCGGGCAGTCGCTGTTCAGGTGCAGATGGGGCACGACGCGGTCGAGCAGCATCAAAAACAGAAAGCCCAGCCATACGCCGGCGAAGGCCGGCAGGAACGCCAGCTTGCCCAGATGCGCCGACTGCTCCATCGCGGGGATGATAAGGCTCCAGACCGAGGCGGCGACCATCACGCCCGCGGCGAATCCCGTCAGGCCGCGCTGCACGCCGAGGCGCATCTGCCCCTTGAGGAAAAAGACGCACGCCGCGCCGAGAACGGTGCCCAGCAGCGGCAGAAAAATCACAATGAGTGCCTGTGTCATAGGGACGCACTCCTTTCATGAGACATTTTGCGATGCTATGATAACACATCCGCTGGGAAAAAGCAACAGCGCAGGCGGGAAGATGCACGGCGATAGCGCCTCACGGATGCGGCATGCCCCCGCCCTACATTGCTTATTCACTGTTCATCGAACCAACGCAAAGCGGCCTCCGGGGGTTCCCGGGGGCCGCTTTGTCGGATGGCTTACGCCTCGCAGTAGGCCTTGGCGGTCTTTGCCGCAAGGCGGGCGTTATTGAAGACAAGCTGAATGTTGGAGTTGAGGCTGTTGCCGCCGGTCAGATCCTTGACCTTCGCCAGCAGGAACGGCGTGGTCTGCTTGCCGTGGATGCCCTGCTCCTTGGCCTCGCGGACGGCCTCGTCGATGGCGGCGTTGATGACGTCGGCATCCATCGAATATTCCTCGGGGATCGGGTTGGTCACAAGCATACCGCCGCGCAGACCCAGCTCGTGCTGCGTCTTGAACGCCTTTGCCAGCTCTTCCGGGGTGTCGATCTCATAGTCGACGCTGAAGCCGGAGTGGCGGGTGTAGAACGCGGGCAGCTCCTTGGTGCCGTAGCCGATGACGGGCACGCCGTGGGTCTCAAGATACTCAAGGGTCAGGCCGAGGTCGAGGATGGACTTCGCACCGGCGCAGACGACCATGACGGGGGTGGAGGCCAGCTCCTCAAGGTCGGCGGAGATGTCCATGGTGGTCTCGGCGCCGCGATGCACACCGCCGATGCCGCCGGTGGCAAAGACCTTGATGCCTGCCATGTGGGCGATGATCATGGTAGTGGTGACGGTGGTCGCGCCGTCTTCGCCGCGCGCGCACAGAACGGCGAGGTCGCGGCGGGACGCCTTGGCAATGTCAGTACCCTTCTTGCCGAAGTATTCGATCTCTTCTTCGGTCAGGCCTGCCTTGAGGCGGCCGCCGATGATGGCAATGGTCGCGGGGACGGCGCCGTTCTCGCGGACGATCTTCTCGACAGCCAGCGCGGTCTCGACGTTCTGCGGATAGGGCATACCGTGGGAGATGATGGTGGATTCGAGGGCGACGACGGGCTTGCCGGCGGCGAGGGCCTCGGCGACTTCGGGCTTGATGTCCAGGTACTTGTTCAGCATGGTGTATTCCTCCATAAATTATTTTAATCGTGATGTTTCATGCGCTCTCTGACGGCAGAGGCCGAAAGCGCGGGGTTGATGGTCTCGAAGCTCTCGATGGCGATGGCGGCGGCAGCGGCGGCGGAGGCGGCTGTGTTTTCCAGGTCGGTGCCCTCCAGATAAGCCCACGCCAGCGCAGCCATGAAGGCGTCGCCTGCGCCGGTGGCGTTGCGCATGGTCGCCTTGCAGCAGGGCACGAGGCGCATTTCCTTTTGGTCGGCGGCGAGCACGCCGTCCGTGCCGAGGGAGATGAACACGCGGTGCAGCCCAGTGTCCAGCAGGGTCTGCGCCGCGAGGCGCAGGCTCTCGTCGTCCGTGATCTTCACGCCGGAGAGCAGCTCGGCCTCGATGCGGTTGGGCTTGAGGGTGTGAAGACTGCCGAGGATGGGCTTGAGCTTGGCGGCCTTCGCCGTGGAGACGGGGTCAGCGAAGATCGGCGCGGTGCAATGCTCCGTCAGGTAGCGCAGGGACTCCGCCGGGATGTTCGTGTCCGTCACGACGAGCTGGGCGTTATTGAGCAGCGGCAGATTCGCGGCGAGGTAGGCCGGGGTGATGCGTTCGCAGATCTCCATGTCGGAGACGGCAAGCGCCATGTCGCCGTCGCAGTCGTTGAGGAAGAGATAGGTCGGCGTTGCGCCGCCGGGAACGGTGAGCGCGTGGCTGATGTCGATGCCCAGCTCCCCGCAGGAGGCGGCGATGCGCTGGGCATAGAGGTCGTCGCCAAAGGCCGTCAGGAAGCGGACGTCCACGCCGAGCAGGCTCATGTTGTGCGCGATGTTGCGCCCGACGCCGCCGAGACTCATGCGCACCTTGCCGGGGTTGGAATCCCTGGCGACGAGCGGCGCGAAGGAGCGCCCGCCGATGTCCATGTTGACGCCGCCGACCACGGCGGCATAGCTGCCGGAGCGCAGGACATAGCCCTTGCCCGCGATATAGCCCTTTTTCATCAGGTTGGAGATGTGTACCGCGACGGACGAGCGCGTGATGCCCGCCATCTCGGCCAGACGCTCCTGCGAGATCATGGGATCGGCCTCGATCCATTGCAGGATCTGCCGTTCGCGCTGTGTCATTGCCGCCACCGTCCTTCCGTTTGTGGCTCTATCATACCACAGCATATCTTCTTTGTCAATAGAAATTCTAAAGAAATATTTAGAAAATAATCAAATGCTTATCTCCACGGCGTCGGAAACGCCTCCGGGGTCCCGAGTGGGCAGAGCTGCTTTTCCAGCCACAGAACGTCATACCACGCGCCGTGCTTGAAGCCGACGTCCGTAAACCGCGCCGCGTCGCGGTAGCCGAGGGCGCGGTGGAACGCGACGGAGGGCGCGTTTGCCGAGGTGACGACGGCGAAGACCTTCCGCACGCCCATATCGCGCAGAATTCCCTCGATCTGCGCGTAGAGCCGCCGCCCGACGCCCCTGCCCCGTGCAGAGGGCGCAAGATAGCACGAGATCTCGGCGTTCCACGCGTAGGCCGCCCGTTCAAAGGCGCGCCCGGCGTAGGCGTAGCCCAGCACGGCGCCGTCTTCCTCGTAGACGAGCCACGGATAGACCGCGATGTGCGCCCGGAGGCGCTCGGAAAATTCCTGCGGCGTCGGCGTCTCATATTCAAAGCTCACCGCCGTATGGCGGACAAATTCGTCGTAAATCGACAGCATGGCCGGCACGTCAGCCGGCTGCGCGGGTCGGATCGGCATAATTCTCAGCTCCTTTGGCTATATCTTAGCACATATTGCGAAAAAGTACAGCCCAAACGCTTGCAAAACGGCGTTCTTCTGGTATACTCGTATTGGAGGAAGGAGGCTTGCCTTGAAAACGAAGACAAAATTTCATCCCTTCGGGCTGCGCGTCGTCAAGACCGCCATCTCGGTCACGCTCTCGGCCGCGCTGGTGCGGCAGTTTGCGACGGATTCGCTGTCCGTGTTCTACGCCGCGTTCGGCGCGCTCATCGCGATGGACACGACCTTCTCCAAATCGCTCATGCAGGGGCTGACGCAGCTCGTCGGCGTGCTGGCCGGCACGGTGTTCGGCTATGTGTCCGTCCTGCTGTTTCCGGGCGCGACGCCCGCGTGGATCGCCGGGCTCGGTGTGCTGCTGCTCATCGTCCTGTGCAACACGATGAAGCTGCCCTTCACCGCCTCGCTCTCGTGCATCATCTTTCTGTCGGCCTGCCTGACGCCGACGGACAACATTCTGCGCGATTCCCTGTTCCGCCTGCGCGACACCTCGGTCGGCGTGGGCATCGCCCTGCTCGTCAACGCTGCCGTGCGGCCTTACAACAACAAAAAGCGCATCTTTCATCTGCTTGCGCGGCTGCGCGTCTTCCTGCCGCAGGCGCTGGAGAAGATCGTCGTGCGCGAGCAGTTCCCCGACCTGCAGCCCGCCGTCGAGCTGCTGCGCCTTTTAGACCGGGAGCTGGCGCTGTACCATTCGCAGCACTTTTTCCACCGTAAGCACGACGAGGAAGCGCTGCTGCGCGGCTGTTACCAACTGGCTGAACGCATGGTGCAGGAGCTGGAGGCGATCTGCGGCATGGATTCGCTGGGCGACCTCGCCATGGAGAACGCCGCCGCCATGCAGGAGCTGGGCCTTGAACTGCCGGAGGCGGGGCTTCCCGCGCGCAAGTGCACGCGGCACGACACCATCGTGATGAATTACCACCTCGAAAAGCTCCTGAGCGCCTACCGCTACCTGACGGAGCTGCTGGAGCAGTAGAAAAA
>CAMEMX010000123.1 GCA_945927915.1 uncultured Clostridia bacterium | reverse complement strand
GCGGTGCGCACGGCCTCGACCCGGGCGGAGCGCGGCGACGTCGTCCTGCTCTCGCCCGCGAGCGCGGCCTTTGACAAGTTCAAAAACTTTATGGTGCGCGGCGCGGAATTCAAAAAAACGGTAATGGAGCTGTGAATATGAAAAACGGCTGTACGGCGGTGATCGTTGCGGCGGGCACGGCGCAGCGGATGCGCGGCATCGACAAGATGATGGCGCCGCTTTGCGGAACGCCGCTGCTTTTGCGCACGGTGCGCGCCCTCGCCGCAAGCGAAAGCATCTCGCACATCGGCATCGTCACGCGCGATGATCTGGTCGCGCAGGTCACTGCGCTCTGCGCGGCGGAGCCGAAGCTCGGCTTTGTCGTCCCCGGCGGCAGCACGCGGGCGGACTCCGTCCTGCTTGGACTGGAAAAAGTGGAAACGGAGCTGGTCGCCATCCACGACGGTGCGCGCCCGCTGGTGACGACCGAGATTGTTGACGAGGCGGTCGCCGCTGCAGGCGAATCCGGCGCGGCCGCGCCTGCGATCCCGGTGCATGACACGATCAAGATCGCCGCGAACGGCTTCGTCGAAGCAACGCCCGACCGCAGCACGCTCTTTGCCGTGCAGACACCGCAGGTATTTTTTACCGCGCAGATCACGCAGGCGCTGCAAGCGGCTATCGCGCAGGGCATCGCGCTGACGGACGACTGCTCCGCCATGGAGGCGGCGGGGAAGCCCGTGCGCCTGACGGCAGGGAGCCGGGAAAATCTGAAGATCACCGTCCCGTCGGACCTTGCGCTGGCGGAGGCGATACTGAAACGGAGGGAAGACCGATGAGGATCGGACACGGCTATGACGTCCACCGCCTGACCGAGGGCAGAAGGCTGATCCTCGGCGGGGTGGAGGTTCCGTTCGCGCGGGGGCTTGACGGCCATTCGGACGCGGACGTGCTCATCCACGCGGTCATGGATGCCCTGCTGGGCGCAGCGGCGCTGCCGGACATCGGCGTGCAGTTCCCCGATACCGACGAGCGCTACCGGGGAATCTCCAGCGTGCTGTTGCTGGAAACGGTCATGCAGCGGGTGCGCGAGTGCGGCTACGATGTCGGGAACGTCGATGTGACCGTGCTGGCGCAGCGCCCGAAGCTCAAAGACCATATCCCGCAGATGCGTCAGCGCCTTGCGCAGGCTATGCGCATCGCGGAAGACCGCGTCAATATCAAAGCGACGACCGAGGAGGGACTGGGCTTTACAGGCAGCGGCGAGGGCATTGCCTGCCACGCGGTGTGCCTGCTGCAAGAAACGGAAAAGAGAAAGGGGAACGGATGATGTTTCAAAAACCGAAAACGCAGATGGATGCCGCGCAGGTGCAGCCGACCTGGACAGAGCTTGTCAAGCTTGAGCGGCGGCTGAAACGCAACAAGCTGCTTTGCCGCATCGTGCAGCCGGCCGGCAGCGTGATCTTTTTGTTCAATCTGCTGCTCGTCACGGTGAATTTTGCGCTTTATCTCGGCGGCCCGCTGGTCGAGCTGTATTTCTCGAAGGTGCCGGTGCTGCCGTCGCTGGTGGCGTCCTTCCCGCGCGGCAGTCTCGCCGGCGTGATCGTCTTTTCCGTCTGCTTTGCCTACCTCATCCCGCTGGCGGTCAGCGGCGCGGTCATGGGCGTCGTCTGGTATCTGGACCGCAGGAAAAACGGCACCGCGGTCGAGCCGCTGCGCGGCACGGAGGCTGAGTGCGCAAAAGCGCTCGTATACAAGGCCGACGCGGTCTATGAGCTGCGCAAGCAGATCCCGCGCTGGTCGATCTTCACCGAGGCGAGTATTCTGACGGTGCTGACCGCGCTGCCCATCGGCATCGCCTGCATCGCCTTTGCCAAGGGGGAAGAGCCGGCGGTGCTGGAGATCGCCATCGGCTGTCTGGCGCTTCTGGTGAGCCTGTTTGTCCTGTTCTGGGTGTATGCCGCCCTGTTTCAGGTGTTCTCCCTGCTGAACGCGCTGTTTTATTACAGCCCCGGCGAGTGGAAGCTCTATGAGCAGTACCACCGTCTGGATGCCTACTGGGAGAGCGTCGACCCGCAGGAATTTGCCAGACGCGAGGAAAAAGCCCGCCGCTATCAGGAGCAAAAGGCAAGAAAACGCCGCAAAAAGGCAGACGACCTGCCGGAAGAGGAATAAGGAAAGCATCGCACGGGACGCCCGTGCGATGCTTTTTGTCAAAATCAAGGTCATTGCCAATGCAACTGCAAATAATAGGGCTGATCTGCGCCGTTTTCCAGGCTGTCACACATAATGTAGCGCACCTTGTTATTCTCCGTGTTGTAGGCGAAGATGAAATAGGTATAGCTGTCTTTCACTTCCTCAAACGGCGTGCTGCCATCATAGTAGATCAGGCAGGTATAAGGCCCTTTTTGCAGGGTGGTGTATTGATAATACGGGTTCTCGGAGGCTTTCGTTTCAAAAAGCGCCGTGACGCGTGCGACCTCGCTGTCAAATTCCGCCTGCTCCAGCGGCCACTCGGCATAAATGTCATAAGTATAGTCGAATGCTGGCAGATAGCGGTAATAGTAATGCGCGTCAAGGTAAACTTTCTCATAGTGCCCGTCGGGCTGCAGCACGTTTTCAAAATAGTGCGGCCATGTGGGAAACAGCTCCTGAAACATCGGCGAGCGATTCGCGAGGCAATCCGCATCGAGATCTCTGTAATTGCGGAAATCCGTCGTCTCAGAGTAACCGAGAATGCTGGCGGCGAAGGTGAAGCTGACCGGAAGATAGAGGGCGCAGAGGATCCCAATTACCGATTTCACGGCCTTTCTGGGCTTCAGCTTTCTCACGATCAGGACGGCGATCGTCGGTAAAAGCGCCAAAATGAGAAAAAGCAGACTCCGCAGCGAGACGGTCGGATAATGATAATCGTGCACATCGACGATGAGCCAAAATTCGACAAACACGAACGGCAGGCAGATCAACAGGCAGACCGCGAGCTTTCTGAAAAACGTGCAGAAGCGGCCTTCAATGGTTGGCTTCGGTTGCGGCGTGCTGTTCTTGTTCTCCATGCAGTTTCTTCCTTTCTCTGTATTCTAAAATCATAGTAACATAGAAGGAAGAATTTGTCAACGCAGGAAACGGACGCCTGCCATCGGGCTAAAGCGGCAGGTCGACGGTGAAGGTGTTCACGCCGCCGGCGCTTTCGGCGCGGATGGTGCCGTGGTGCAGGTCGCAGATGCTCTGCGCGATCGAGAGGCCGAGCCCGTAGCTGTGGTTCATGGCACGGGCCTTGTCCGCGCGGTAAAAGCGCTTAAAGATGTTCTGCAATTCCTCCTGCGAGAGCGCATCGCCGAGGTTGCTGACGGCAAGAACGCAGTGCGAATAGCCGCGCCGGCGCAGCGTCAGCGTGACGACCGTATCCGGGTGGGAATATTTCAGCGCGTTGTCGAGCAGAATCTCGGGAAGCTGGCGGAGTTGGTCGGCGCAGCCTTTGAGCGTGATGCCCGGCTCGACCTGCGTTTCAAGAGACAGCCCCTGCTCAAAGAATACCGGCTCAAAGGGCAGCACCGCGTCAGAAATCAGCTTGCTGACATCCAGCTCCTGCATCGTGACGCGGCTTTGTGCGTTGTCCGCGCGGGCAAGCTCCAGAAGCTCCTCCGTCAGGCCGCGCATCTGCTGCGACATCGTGAGGATGTTCCCCGCAAGCTGTGTGCGTGCCTGCTCGCTCTGCTCCGGCTGCTGCAGCAGCTCGGCGTTCGTCAGGATCACGGTCAGCGGCGTTTTCAGCTCATGCGACGCGTCGGAGACGAACTGCCGCTGCTGCTGCCACGCCCGCTCGACAGGCCGCACCGCCCACCGTGCAAGGAAAAAGCTCAGCGCGAGGAAGACGAAGAAGCTGGCAACGCCAATGATGATACAGGTGTTGCGCAGGCTGTGCATCGTCGCAAGGTCGCCCGTGGCGTCGGCAAAGACGCAGATCTCGCCCAGCGTGCCGGTCGTGCGGTAGTAGCGGAGGCTGTAGTCGTCCAGAATGCCGGAATCCTTGCTGGCATCGGTCGCCGCACGCAGGATCTCGCGCAGCATCCGCTCGTCCGTAAGGTCGAAATAGTCGCCGCCGACGATGGTGATGCGGTTATTCTGCATCAGCAGCAGAAAATAGGGCAGGCGGACGCTCTCGTCCTCGCCGGGCTTTCCGAAGATCAGCGAATCGGGCGAGGCGGCAATGCGCTCCATGGCGTGCAGACTTTCGCTCTCTAAGCTGGTCTGCGTCGAATGCAGCACGAGCGAGAGGATGATGCACAGCATCACCATGACGATGGTCATGTTGATGCAGATGAATTTCAGCCGCAGGCGTTTCAGCATTGCTCCGCCACCTCCAGATGGTAGCCGAGCCTGCGCACGGACACGATGCGCACGTTTGAGCCGATGCTCTCAAGCTTCCGGCGCAAAAAGCCGACGTAGACCTCGACGTGATTCTCCACCGCGTTGGAGTCAAAGCCCCAGACGCGCGACAAAATGACTTCCTTGGACAGATTTCCGCCCTTGCTCTGCAAGAGCAGACGCATCACGTCAAATTCCCGTGCCGACAGGCGCACCTCATTTTCGCCGCACAGCAGCGTGGAGGACGCGAGGTCGAGCGCGGTGTTGCCGTAGCGCAGCTCGTTGACCTCGGCACCCTGTCGCCGCAGCAGGGCGTTGATGCACGCCAGCAGCTCCCGCGTGTCAAAGGGCTTGGTCAGATAGTAGTCTGCGCCGGCGTTCAGCCCCGCGATGCGGTCTTCCAGCTCGGA
>CAMEMX010000122.1 GCA_945927915.1 uncultured Clostridia bacterium | reverse complement strand
GAAGCGGGCGGCATTGCGCCGCCCGCCGGGAAAATCAAATGCTGTTTTCCTTCAGCCAGTCGCGGATGCCCGCGCCGATGTCGCGGATCGTCCCCTGCTCGTAGGGCACGCGCAGGCCCGCGCTGCGGCACAGGTCGGCAAAGGTCAGCGTGCCTGCCTTGTCGACAAAGGCAAGATAGCGCTTCCACGCCTCGTCCTTGTCCTTCATCGACAGCGTCCAGAGCTGGAAGGCGACGGTCTGCGCCATGCAGTAATCAATATAGTACAGCGGGTGCAGATAGACGTGCAGCTTCCACTGCCAGTGGGAATATCTGCCGTAGAAGGGCAGGTTGTCCATGTCGAGCCACGGGCGGTACTTGTGCTCCAGCTCCTGCCAGACGGCGTTGCGCTCGTCAGGCGTGAGGTTTTCGTTTTCGTACATCCGGTGCTGGAATTCGTCGATCATGCAGCCGTAGGGGATGAAATCGAGGCTGTCCTCGCAGTGCGCCAGCTCGTATTTTCTGGTATTCTTGCCGAAGAAATTCTTGTGGTAGTCCTGCGTGAGGAATTCCATGCTCATCGAATGGCACTCGCAGGCCTCGATGGTCGGCTGCTGCAGGTCGGGATGGATGTCGGAGTGCATCGCGCGGTAGAACGCGAAGGCGTGACCGGCCTCGTGCGTCAGAACGTCGACGTCGCCCGCAGTGCCGTTGAAATTCGAGAAAATGAACGGCGCCTTATAGTCGGGGAAGGTCGTGCAGTAGCCGCCGGGCGCCTTGCCCTCGCGGGAAAGGACGTCGAACAGGTCGCCGTCGAACATCGCCTCGATGAATTCCTTCGTCTCAGGACTGAGCGCCTGATACATTGCCTTGCCCGCGGCCAGGATCTCCTCCGGCGTGCCCTCGGGCTTGGCGTTGCCGTCGGCGAAACGGAACTTGTCGTCATAGATGCACAGACGGTCGACGCCGATGCGCTTGCGCTGCGCCTCCTTGACCTCCGCGATGATCGGCACGAGGTCGCGCGCGATCTGCTCGCGGAACTCTGACAGCTCCTTCGCGCCGTAGCAGTTTCTGCCGAGGCGGTCATAGCCGAGCTGGATGTAGTTGTCGTAGCCGAGCAGTCTGCCCTGCGCGTTGCGGTTCTTGACGAGCTTGTCGAAAATCTCGTCCAGCTCCTCGCGGTGGGCGTCGAACGCCTTGCCCTCGACCTCAAAGGCGGCACGGCGGACGGCGCGGTCGGGGCTTTCCTTATATTTGCCGAGCATCGGCAGCGGCATCGTCTGACCGTCAAACTCGACGGTCAGGCCGGCATAGAGCTTCTGATACTGCGCCTCGAGCTTGCCGGCCTCCTGCATGAGCGGGATCAGCTCCGGCTTGAAGCTGCGGCGGGCGATCTCCAGATTTTTGAACAGCAGGCTGCCGTAATGCGCCTCCAGCTCCGCGCGGAAGGGCGAATCGAGAAGCGCGACCGTGACCGCCTGCATTGCCTCCTCCAGCTCCGGGCCGGTCTCGTCGAGGTACTCGCGCTCGGCGTCATAGAACGCGTCCTTGGTGTTGATGGTATTGCGCGTATAGGCAAGCGAGGCCATCGTCTGGAAGTGCGCGCTCTTTTCAGTCGCCTCGTCATACAGGCGGATCTGCTCCTGCGCGGAGGCAGCAGCCGTGATCGCGGCGGCAAGGTCGCTGCATTCCTGCTTCAGCGCCGCAATGTCGGGACGGGCATAGGGATATTCGGAAAACTTCATGGGATTTCTCCTTTCGTTTTGGTGTTCATGCGCAAGGCGACCGCAGCCGTCCTACATTATAATATATTTGTGATCACGCCGGTGTCAGCAGCAGGCAGAAGCCGCCGTCTTCGAGCGTATAGCCGGCGCCGTCGTGCCCGACCGCCGAGCCGAAGCCGAGCCTGCCCTCGTTGCCGATGTGCCACGGCACACCGGATTGGTTTACATAAATCTTCGCGGTCGTCGTTTCGTCGCGGCGGGCAAAGGCAAGCCTGCCCTCTCCCGCGCGCAGCATCCGCACGTCGCCGTCGCGCAGGACGCCGATCGTGTTTTTCATGCGGCACAGTGCGGCGTAGTAGTCACGCAGGGCGGTGTCCTCCGCGCCCCAGGGATAGCAGCGGCGGCAGAACGGGTCCTCAAAGCCCTCCATGCCGGCCTCGTCGCCGTAGTAGATGCTCGGCATACCGGGCAGAGTGAACTGCAGGAAGGCTGCGCGTCTGAGCCGGTCGACGGCGCGGGTGCGCGCCTCGGGCGAGAGGAAGCGTTCCGCTTTTTCGTCCTTGGTGCCGAAGAAGCTGTCGCCCAAAACCGTCAGGATGCGCGGCGTATCGTGCGTTCCGAGGTGGTTCATCACGCAGGCAAGCACCTGCGGCGGGTAATTCTCCGCGATGGTCATCACCGCCTCGCCGAAGTCCCGTCCGTCGTCCGAACCGGTGACATAGTTGAGGATCGCCGTGCGCCACGGGTAATTCATCACGCTGTCCAGCTCCGCGTCGACAAAATAGCGGCGCGAAACGCTGTAGGCGCGCTTGTTCGACGCGTCCTCCCAGACCTCGCCGAGCAGAAGCGCCTGCGGGTTGATCCCGCGGATGCGGCGCTTGAGGCGCAGGACGAATTCATCGGGCAGCTCATCGACCACGTCGAGGCGGAAGCCGTCCGCGCCGAGCGCCATCCAATGCGCCACGACGGAGTCCTCGTCCTCGATGATATAGTTTACATAACTTTCCTCCAGCTCCTCGACGCAGGGCAGCGTGCGGATGCCCCACCACGCCTCGTAGCGGTCGGGATAATGGGAAAAACGGTACCATCTGCGGTAGGGTGAATCGGGGTCGCTGGCTGCGCCGCCGCCGAAGACGCCGTCGGCGTCAAAATAGACGCTGTTGCTGCCCGTGTGGGAGAATACGCCGTCGAGGATGATGCGGATGCCGCTGCGGTGCGCCTCGCGGCAAAGGGCAGCGAAATCCTCCTCGGTGCCGAGCATCGGGTCGGGCCGCTTATAGTCCGCGGTGTCGTAGCGGTGGTTGGAATAGGCCATGAAAATGGGGTTCAGGTAGAGGATGCTCACGCCGAGCTGGCGCAGATAGGGCAGCTTTTCCTGAATGCCCTTGAAATTGCCGCCGAAAAAGTCCTTGTTCCAGACCGTTCCGTTCTCGTCCGGGCGGAATTCCGGCGTATCGTTCCAGTTTTCATGCACCGTGAACGGGCGGAGCTTGTCCGTCAGGTCACAGTCGCCGTGCTTGCAGAAGCGGTCGGGCATGATCTGATACATGACCGCGCCGCGGGCATAGTCCGGCACGGTGAAGTCGGCGGGGATCACGCTGACCTGCCACTTGTCCCCTGCCTCCATGTTGGTGTCGTGGCCCTGCTTGAACAGGCGGAAGCCGCCATTCTCTTTTTCGACATAAAACCAGTAATAATACAGTCCGCGTTCCGTAACGGAGAATTCACAACGATAGATCGTATATTCCTCCGCCTGCGTCTCCGCGCGGAAGGGATGCTCGCAGACCGGCGCGCCGTCGCAGTTTTCCAGCATCAGGCGCATTCCCACCGCGCCGCTGGTGCGTGGGACAAAAACACGCAAAACGCAGCTTTCCCCCGTTCGGAGCGTGCCGAACGGGGTTTTGTGCTGCGCCATTTTACTGTCGTACAGGATCCTCATAGGTCACTTGAGGTTCCAGATGTTTTCGGCATATTCCTCGACCGCGCGGTCGGAGGAGAAGATGCCCGCCTTGGCGATGTTGACGAGGGACATATTGCGGAATTTCGGCTGGTCGAGATAGGTCTCGGAGACGACCTGCTGCGCGCGGGCATAGTCATTGAAGTCCGCGATGGTCATATACGGGTCGGCCGTGCCGAAGCGGTTGGTCAGCAGGGAGTCGACCAGATCGTCGAAGCGCTGGCCCAGCTCGCCGCTCGTGAGCATATCGAGCACATCGCGCAGCTCCGGCGAGAGGAATTCCGTGGGCGCGTAGCCGCGCTGCCACAGCGCATCGACCTCGTGCGCCTTCATGCCGAAGAGGAAGATGTTGTCGTCGCCGACCTGCTCGTGGATCTCGACGTTCGCGCCGTCGAGCGTGCCGATGGTGACGGCGCCGTTGATCATCAGCTTCATGTTGCCGGTGCCGGAGGCCTCCTTGCCCGCGACGGAGATCTGCTCGGAGATGTCCGCAGCCGGGATGATGATCTCCGCGAGGGAGACCTTGTAGTCCTCGATGAAGACGACCTTGATCTTGTCGCGCACCTCGGGGTCGGCCTCGATGAATTTCGAGACGGCGACGATCAGGCTGATGGTCTGCTTCGCGCGGATATAGCCGGCGGATGCCTTGGCCGCGAAAATGAACGTGCGCGGCACAAAGGGCGCGGACGGATTTGCCTTGATCTTGCGGTAGAGGTACAGAACGTGCAGGATATTCAGAAGCTGGCGCTTGTACTCGTGCAGGCGCTTGATCTGGATGTCGAAGATGGAGTTGGGATCGACGCGCACGCCGTTGCGCTTGGCGATGAGGGCGGCAAGGCGCTCCTTGTTCTTGCGCTTGATGGCGGCGAGGTCAGCGAGCACCTTCTCGTCATCCTGATACTTCATCAGCTTTTCGAGGTCACAGGCGTCGCGCGTGAAGCCGTCGCCGATGAGATCCTTCAGATAGTCCGTCAGCAGCGGGTTGGACTGGCACAGCCAGCGGCGGTAGGCGATGCCGTTGGTGACGTTGAGGAAGCGGTCGGGCGTGATCTGGCAGTAATCGCGGAAGATGCCGTTGCGCAGGATGTCGGTGTGCA
>CAMEMX010000121.1 GCA_945927915.1 uncultured Clostridia bacterium | reverse complement strand
GGCGACCCGCTGGAGATCTATACGGAAAAGGACGGCGAGGTCATTTTCAAAAAGTATTCCCCGATGGGCGACCTGCAGGGCTTCGCGGCGCAGATCTGCGAATCCATCGGGAAAAATACGGGCCACATCGCCGCCGTCGCCGACCGCGACACGATCATCGCCGTCGCGGGCGTGCCCAAGCGCGAGCTGCTGGAAAAGCGCAACTCCGCCGAGCTGGAACAGCTCATGGAGCAGCGCAAGAGCTACCGCTACCGCGCGGGGGAGGCGCGGCTGCGTCCCGTCGAGGCGGTCGACCGCTATCATCTCGGCGTTGCCGCGCCGATCATCGCAGAGGGCGATCTGATGGGCTGCGTGATGCTGCTGATGAACGAAAACGACGCCGCGCCGACCGAGTCCGAGCAGAAGCTGGCGCAGACCGTCGCAGGCTTTCTCGGCAAACAGATGGAAAACTGACAGAAGGGACTGCCGCTTTACGCAGCAGTCCCCAGACTGTCAAAAAACTATAGTTTTGTCATTGCGAGACCCCGCAGGAGTCGTGGCAATCGTGCAGAATAATTTCGTTCTTTGTATGTTTTACAACGAATACGGAACTCTTCTTATTAGATTGCCACGTCGCTTCGCTCCTCGCAATGACACGTCGGGGACTTTTTCGACACGCTGGGGACTGCCGCTTTTCGCGGCAGTCCCCTTTCCTGTTACGACAGGGCGAAAAAGTCCTCCGGGTCGACGGGCACATTGTTGCAGAAGACCGCGAAGTGCAGGTGCGGCTGCGCAGCCGTCTCGATGCAGGCAGTCTGACCGACCGTACCGAGGACCGTTCCCGCCTCGACCGTGTCACCGACCTTGACGGCGACCTCCTCGTCCAGATTGGAATAGTGCGTCGTGTAGCCGTCCGTGTGCCGCAGGACGACCGTCATGCCGAAGCTCTCGTCGTCGTAGATCGTGTAGACGCTGCCGTCCGCCGCCGCGACGACATTCTGACCGACCGCCGCGCTCAGATCGACGCCCTCATGGGTACGCCAGTCTCTCGTCGTCTCGTTAAACGCCAGATGATCCGCCGCAAAGGCGTAGAGCGTCTCGCCGTCGACCGGGCGCACCGTTGTCAGGCGCTTGGGCTCTGACGGCTCCGCCGGTTCGGTCGGGTCGGTCGCGATGACGTCCTTCACGTCCTTTGTCGGCGTTGTCGGCGCGGATGCGCCGCCCTGCGACACGCTCGCGGAGCTTTCCAAAACGGCGGGCGTTTTGCCCTGTCTCAACAGAAAATAGCCGGATGTTCCCACAGCCACTGCACAAAGAAGCAGGACTATGTAGTAGCCCTTCTCCTTCAGGAAGCTGCGGAAGCCTTTGGATTTGTTGTTTTGCATATAAGCACCTCCGAGGAACAGTATCGACAGAGAAAAAAATATTTATACCTGAATTTCTCGACACGTTTCGCGCTTTCCCGCCGCTATACTGGTCATACAGCACTTTCCGGGGGAGGGGTATACCAATGAAACGATCCGTGATCCGGCTTTGCAGCGCGGCGCTTCTGATGGCGCTGGCGCTGAGCGCGTCCGTGGCAATGATCGGCGGGATCTCCGCGCAGGAGACTGCGCCGGCGGAGGAGGACACCTATGTCTGGGTCAGGCTGCTCTTTGCGTCTGAGCCGCGCGGCGGGCCGATCTGCCTGTTTTCCGCCGAGGGACTGCCGGTGCAGCAGCTCACGCCCGACGAAAACGGTCTGGCTGCCAGCGGTCTGCTGACGCCGGGCAAATACTACGCCGTGACCGGCCTCGGCTGCACGGAGTTCACGCTGCACGAAAACGCCTCCGTGAGCGCGGACGGCGGCTGCGGCTGGTCGGACGGCGAGATCCTGCATCTGACCGGCGCGCAGATCGGTACGGTGACGGTCGAGCGCGCGGCGTCACAGGCGCTGCTGGCGCAAAACGGCGGGTGGTTCGACTTCACGCTGCGCGGCGACGGCTTCGAGCGGCGGGAGGTCCTGCGCCGCACGGACGCGGACGGCGTGCTCTCGTGCCGCTTTGAGGGCATTCCCTACGGCACCTACATTCTGGAGGAAAACGGCACCGCGCGCTGCCGCGTCACCGTCAGCGCGGCACAGGACGACGTCACCGTCGCCCTGCCGTAAAGCAGATCGGTCTCAGCCGTGCTGAGGCCGATTTTTTTCTTGACATTGTGTATAGATATGTTATAATGTACTGGAATTTCATAACCTTATCGAGAGTGGCGGAGGGACCGGCCCGATGAAGCCCGACAACCTGCGGCAACGCAAGGTGCCAATTCCGGCGATGAAGATCGACAGATGAGGACGCACGAACGTATCCTGTCGAAAAAACAGGATATTTTTTGTATCGAAAGGGCTATGAGATCATACATTTATAAAAAGAAAGGTAGCTCTGTCATGCAAAAAAGAATCTTTACCTCCGAATCGGTCACGGAAGGCCATCCCGACAAGGTCTGCGACCAGATCTCCGACGGCGTCCTTGACGCCATTCTGGCGCAGGACAAAACCGCCCGCGTCGCCTGCGAATGCGTCGCCACGACCGGCATGGTCATGGTCATGGGCGAGATCTCCACCGAATGCTATGTCGACATCCCGCACGTCGTCCGCGAGACCCTGTGCAGCATCGGCTATGACTCCCCCGCCGCCGGCTTCAACGGCCGTAACTGCGCCGTTTTGACCGCCATCGACGAGCAGTCCGGCGACATCGCCATGGGCGTCAACAGCTCCTTCGACGAGGCCGACACCCTCGGCGCCGGCGACCAGGGCATGATGTTCGGCTTCGCCTGCGACGAAACGCCCGAGCTGATGCCAGCGCCCATCTCCTTCGCGCACAAGCTGACGCGCCGCCTCGCCGAAGAGCGCAAAAGCGGTCGTTTGCCGTGGCTCCGCCCGGACGGCAAGAGCCAGGTCTCCGTGGAATACGCGCCGGACGGCTCCGTCGCCCGCATCGACAACGTCGTTATCTCCACGCAGCACGCCGAGGACATCGCCATCGAAGATCTGCGCCGCGAGGTCGTCGAGAAAATCATCCGCCCGACCTTGCCGGAGCAGCTGCTCGACAAGGACACCAAGTTTTATGTCAACCCGACAGGCCGTTTCGTCATCGGCGGCCCGGTCGGCGACACCGGTCTGACCGGCAGAAAGATCATCGTCGACACCTACGGCGGCTATGCCTCGCACGGCGGCGGCTGCTTCTCCGGCAAGGACCCGACCAAGGTCGACCGCAGCGCGGCCTATATGGCGCGTTATGTGGCAAAGAACATCGTCGCCGCCGGACTGGCAAGCGCCTGCCAGATCGAGCTGGCCTACGCCATCGGCGTGGCGCAGCCCGTCTCCGTCCTTGTCGATACCCGCGGCACCGGCAAGGTCAGCGACCTGCGTCTGGGCGAGCTGGTGCGCGAGTGCTTCGACCTGCGACCCGCTGCGATCATCTCCGCGCTCGATCTGCGCCGTCCGATCTACCAGCAGACCGCGGCCTACGGCCACTTCGGCAGACCCGATCTCGACCTGCCGTGGGAGAAGACCGACGCCGTCGAGCGCCTGCTCGCCCGCGTATAAAAACACGCCGCCCTACATTGACTGTTTCGTTTTGCGGCGTGTGCAGCAATGACCCGTACAGGCGCTTGTCAAACCGGCACAGATCTTTTCACTGACCAGACAGAAACAAACCCGTTCTATGGCAAGGGGAAATATTATGAAGCTATCAAAAAAAATCGAGCTCTGCGAGCTGTCACCCATCCGCAAGTTCTATCCCTATGCACTTGAGGCGCAGAAGCGCGGCATCACCATCCACCATCTGAACATCGGTCAGCCCGACATCCAGACCCCGCCCGCCTATTTTGAGGCGCTGGCCGCCTACCGCGAGGACGTCCTCGCCTACGCGCCTTCGCCCGGCATCCCGCCGCTGATCGAGGCGGTGCAGCGCTACTACGCCCGTCTCGGCGTGGCGTTCGCCGGGGACGACATCCTTATCACCACGGGCGGCAGCGAGGCGCTGCTGATGGCGATGCTGTGCATCCTCGACGAGGACTGCGAGGTCATCGTCCCCGAGCCGTTTTATCCGAATTACCACACCTTCATCCGCATGGCGGGCGGCAGAATTTGCCCCGTGCATACCCGCCCGGAGGACGGCTACCGCTATGCCGAGCGCGGCATGATCGAGCCGCTCATCAACGAAAAGACCCGCGCCATCTTAGTCACCAATCCCGGCAACCCGACCGGCACGGTGCTGACCGCACAGGAGCTGCGCCTGCTTGCCGACATTGCCAAAGCGCACGGCCTCTACTTCATCTGCGACGAGGTCTACCGCGAGTTCATCTATGACGGCGGCAAGCTGACGACCGCCGCCGCCTTCGACGATCTGAAGGAAAACCTCATCCTGATCGACTCCGTATCAAAGCGCTTCAGCGCCTGCGGCGCACGCATCGGCGCGCTGCTGTCGCGCAACCGCGCCTTTATCGAGGCCGCGACGAAGATCGCGCAGGCTCGTCTTTCCGTTGCGACGCTCGATCAGGTCGGCGCCGCCGCGCTCTACGGCGTCGAGCCGTCCTATTTCGACGCCACGCGGGAGGAATACCAGCGCCGCCGCGACGTCTGCTACCGCAAGCTCCGCGAGATCCCCGGCGTCGTCACGACCGAGCCGAAGGGCGCGTTTTACACGATGGCAAAGCTGCCCGTCGACAGCGCGGAAAAATTCCAGATGTATCTGCTGAACGAATTCGAGGACAACAGGGAGACCGTCATGTTCGCCCCCGGCAGCGGCTTTTACGCCACCGAGGGCGCCGGCGAGAGCGAGATCCGCATCGCCTACGTCCGCTGTGAGGCCGAGCTGGAGCG
>CAMEMX010000120.1 GCA_945927915.1 uncultured Clostridia bacterium | reverse complement strand
GAGAAAAATGTTACACGCAAAAGGATATGAACACTATGCGATATTCCGCAGGAACTTATGACATCGCCGTCATCGGCGCGGGGCACGCGGGCATCGAGGCGGGTCTTGCCGCCGCGCGTCTAGGCCTGAGGACGGTCGTTTTCACCGTCAATCTCGACGCCGTGGGCAATATGCCCTGCAATCCCGCCATCGGCGGCACGGGCAAGGGCCATCTCGTGCGCGAGCTGGACGCGCTGGGCGGCGAAATGGGCCGCGCCGCCGACGCCTGCTGCATCCAGTACCGGATGCTCAACCGCGGCAAGGGCCCCGCCGTCCATTCGCTGCGCGCGCAGGCCGACCGCCGCCGCTATCAGGAGCATATGAAGCTGCTTTTGGAGCGGCAGGAGAATCTCTCGCTGCGGCAGGCGACCGTGACGGAGATTTTGACCGAAAACGGCGCGGTCACGGGTGTGGTCACCCAGCTCGGCGCGGTCTATGCCGTCCGCGCGTGCGTCGTCGCGGCGGGAACCTACCTCAACGGGCGCTGCGTCACGGGCGAGTGCGCGATCTCGTCCGGGCCGGACGGCCTGCGCGCGGCGACCGAGCTGACGGACAGCCTCCGCGCCCTCGGCCTGCGGCTGCGCCGCTTCAAGACCGGCACGCCCCCGCGCATCAACGCGCGGAGCGTCGATTTTTCCAAAATGGAGGTGCAGCCCGGCGACGAGACCGTCGAGCCGTTCTCGTTTTCCACGAAAACGCCGCCGGAAAACCGCGCGGTGTGCTACCTGACCTACACCAACGAGCGTACACATGAGATCATCCGCGAAAATCTCGCGCGCAGCCCGCTCTACGACGGCTCGATCACGGGCGTCGGCCCGCGCTACTGTCCCAGCATCGAGACGAAGGTCGTCCGCTTTGCCGACAAGCCGCGCCACCAGCTCTTTCTGGAGCCGTGCGGCCTCGGCACGGACGAGATGTATTTGCAGGGCTTTTCGTCCAGCCTGCCGGAGGACGTGCAGCTTGCCATGCTGCACACCGTCGCCGGGCTGGAGCACGCCGAGATGCTGCGCCCGGCCTACGCCATCGAATATGACTGCGTCGACCCGACGGAGCTTTACGCGACGCTCGAATGCAAGCGCGTCGCGGGGCTTTACGGCGCGGGGCAGTTCAACGGCTCGTCGGGCTATGAGGAGGCGGCGGTGCAGGGCTTCGTCGCGGGCGTGAACGCCGCACTCAAGCTGCTCGGACGAGAGCCTTTGATCCTCAGACGCTCCGACGGCTACATCGGCACGCTCATCGACGACCTCGTGACCAAGGGCACGGAGGAGCCGTACCGCATCATGACCTCGCGCAGCGAGTACCGCCTGCTGCACCGGCAGGACAACGCCGACGAGCGCCTTTGCGCCATCGGGCACCGCATCGGCCTCGTCTCCGACGAGCGCCTTGCGCAGGTGCAGGAGAAATATGCCGCCGTCGCGCGGGAGCTGCGCCGCCTCGACGCGACGGGCACGCCCGCGACCGACGCGCTGAACGAGTTTCTGACGGCGCACGGCTCTGCGCCCGTGGTGAGCGCCGCGCGGCTAAGCGACCTTCTGCGCCGGCCGGAGCTGGACTATGCTATGCTCGCGCCCTTTGACCGCACGCGGCCCCAGCTTCCGCCGGAGGTCACGCAGCAGGTCGAGATCCGCGTCAAGTATGACGGCTACCTGCGCCGGCAGGAGAAGCAGATCGAGGAATTCGCCCGCGTGGAGGAAAAGCTGCTCCCGCAGGACATCGACTACAACGCCATCGAGGGTCTGCGCCTGGAGGCGCGGCAGAAGCTGACGGACATCCGTCCGCACTCGGTCGGGCAGGCGAGCCGCATTTCCGGCGTCAGCCCGTCCGACATCGCTGTGCTGCTGATCTATCTGGAACGGAAATAAAAAGTGTCCGCTGCCGACCCGGCAGCGGACATCTTTAGGTTGTCAAAAAACTATAGTTTTGTCATTGCGAGACCCCGCAGGGGTCGTGGCAATCTCAATTCAAAATCGTGCGCGAAGCGCACACCACAGTCCTTCACCCTTACTCCTTAGTCAACACGATAGTCTTGCACGCGGGACGCCGGGGACGGCGTCCCCTACGGATTCTATCGGCACCTCCTGCACGCGGCGGACACATATGTCCGCCCTGCAGGGCAGGCGCGGGTTCCGACTTCAGCCGCGCAGGGCGCTCAAGGCCGTACCGGAGAGCCAGCGCAGCAGCTCCTGCGGCGTGGCGGGCAGGTCGGCGGTCAAAAACTCCGTCCTGCCGGGGATCATGCGCGTCGGGTCGTCGCTCTCGGCCCAGACCACGCGCTGCAAAATGCGCGCCTGACACGTCGGCAGCGGCTCGTCGGGGAGCTGCTCGTGCTGCAAGAGGATCGTCGCGTTGAAGTTATCCGACGTCCAGCGGCCGAAATTGGTCGTCGGGCTTTTCCACAGCCACTTGCGGCGCGTGCCGCCCTCGGCTGCGCCCTTCGGCTTGAGGAAGCCGTTATGGATGTCCTGCGTGCAGCGCATGAGCCAGACGACGTGGTAGCCGGCGCGCTGGAAAAAACCGCAGACGTCGAAAAACGCCGACTCCATCAGAAGCCCGTCCTGCAGCATCATCACGAAACGGCCGATCTGCACGAACGCGATGACCGTCTCGCCGTCTGCCGTGATGGGGACGTCGCGGTTTTCCGGCGGGACGAGGCTTTGCCATTGCCGCTTCCACGTCTCCGGGTCGCTCTGGTGAAAGGGCTGCTTTTTTCCGAACAGCATGGGCTGCGTCTCCTTTAGTCTTTTCTTCGCGCGGTGATGCGGTAGTGGATCGCGCCGGCGGTGTCCTCCTCGATGGAGATGGCGTAATAGACCTCCAAAACGCCGCCGTTTTCGTCCATTGTCGACGAGATGCGCTCCGTGCGCACGCAGATCATCAGCGCACCGACGCCGACGTCGTAAAGCGACCGGTCCTCACGCCCGACGGCGAAGACCATCACGGACTGCACCGCGCCGGTGCGGGTGAGGGTGACGCGGTCGGGCTCAATGCGGAAGGTCGTCTGCGTGCCGCGCATCCCGGTCAGCTCGCTCTCGGCGTAGGACAGGATCACCGCGCCGTCCTCCACCCGGAGCGTACCGTCCGTGACGAGGCTGGTCGTCTCGGGCGTATCGTTCTGAAAGCGCTGGGTGCCGTCAATGGTCAGAAGTACCTCGTGCGTCACGGGTCAATCCTCCGTTGCCAGCTCGATCAAGCGGTCGAGCAGCTCGCCGTAGGGAATGCCGCTGGCGGCGAAGAGCTTGGGATACATCGAGATCGAGGTGAAGCCGGGGATGGTGTTGATCTCGTTGAAGACGACCTCGTTTTTGTCGTAGGTCACGAAAAAGTCCACGCGCGAAAGGCCGCGGCAGCCGAGCGCCTGATAGGCGCGGATGGCGGTGTCGCGGACGAGCTCGGCGGTCTGCTCGTCGATGCGGGCGGGGATATACAGCCGGGCGCAGTCGGAAATATACTTCGCGTCGTAGTCGTAAAACTCCGTGCCGGCGTCGATCTCGCCGCAGACGGAGGCGGCGGGCGCGTCGTTGCCGAGCACGGCAACCTCGACCTCGTGACCGTTGATGAATTCCTCGACGAGGATCTTTTTGTCGAATTCCGCCGCCTTTTGCAGGGCGCTGCGCAGGGCCTCGCGGTTTTTCGCCTTGGAGACGCCGACGGACGAGCCGGTGCCGGCGGGCTTGACGAACACGGGGTAGGCAAAGCGCCGCTCCACCGCGTCCAGCACGGCGTCGGGATTGACCGCAAGCTCCTGCGCCGTGACGAGCTTCCACGCGGCCTGACGGATGCCCGCGCAGTCGACGACGAGCTTGGTCAGGGTCTTGTCCATGCAGGCGGCGGAGGCGGCGACGTTCGGGCCGACATAGGGAATGCCCGCAAGCTGCAAAAGCCCCTGCATCGCGCCGTCCTCGCCGTTTTCGCCGTGCAGGACGGGGAAGACCACGTCGATGCGCTCGCGCACGACGCAGTCGCCCTCAAAGCTCAAAAGCCCCTGCCCGCGCACGGGCGAGAGGGCGGCGCGGCGGTTTGCCTCGCAGTGCAGCCATTCGCCGCCGGGCAGCTTGCTGTAATCCGTCCCGCCGTAGAGCACCCAGTCGCCGGTCTTTGTGATGCCGACGGGGAAGATGTTGTATTTTTCCTTATCCAGATGGTTCAGCACCGACTCCGCCGAGCGGAGCGACACCTCATGCTCCGGCGAAACCCCGCCGAAGAGCACGCAAACGCTGAGTTTTTTCACGAAAAAGGCCTCCTGTGATTTGTTCAGAGCTTCCTTTGCTTAAGTCTATATATAATATGTGATTCTGCCGGTAAAAACAAGTCCCAATTTTCGATTTTTCGCAATTTGCGCTGGAAATCTCCGCACAAACCCTATATAATAGACCCCGAAAGGACGGTGAGACGCGAATGACCATTGAAATGACGAACGGGGAATTCCGCAGCTTGCTGGATCTGGTCTACATCGGCAACTGGATTCTCAATTCCACACGCGGCAACGACCGCATCGAGGAATACGACCGCGTCGAGAGCAAGATCTTTGACCGCTGCACCGATACGCCGCTTTCGGCGCTGGTGGAGCACCGGCTGGGCGTGGCGTTTCCGTCGCGGGCGTTTCAGGAGGGCGGCATTCAGGACGCCATCGCCTATTATGAGGACGGGGTGTTCTTTGACATTCTTGCCGAGGAGCTGTCCAAGCGCGACATGGGCTACCCGGAGATCACGGGCGAAAATTACGCAGAGCTGAACGAACGGATGGACAGATACCTCGCCGAATTTAACGACAGCGGCGTGGAAAACGTCACCGTCGAGGGCATGGAAACGGAATAACGC
>CAMEMX010000119.1 GCA_945927915.1 uncultured Clostridia bacterium | reverse complement strand
AGGGCAGCGCCACCAGAGCCCAGGTCGCAACGATCCTGATGCGCTTTATCGAGAACATCGTAAAGAAATAAAACAACACGGCGGGCTGACAAATGTGTCAGCCCGCCGATCTTATGCAGATCCCTTGGGAATTATTCCTCGTCCTCGACGGGGTTATAGTTGACGATCACGCCCATCTGCGTCAGCGTCGTGACCTCCTTGACCTTCGTGCCGAAGGCGTCGACCTGCACCAGCAGCGGGCAGGAGGCGAGGCACTCGATATCCTCGACATTTTCGTTGTAATCGACGTTGACATAGGTCAGCTCCGGCAGCCCCTTGAGCATCGAGACATCCTCAAGCTGGTTGTACGAGGCGTAGAACTGCTGCAAATGCGCGGTAATATCCAGCGCGGGCAGGGCGGTGATCTCATTGTGGCTGATGTCGAGATAGGTCACGTTGACGAGCACGGCGAGCGCGTCGATGGAGGTGAGGCTGTTGTCCGCCAGCTCCAGGTGTGTGAGCTTCGTGCAGGAGGACAGGACGCTTGCGTCGGTGATGGCGTTTTTCGAGGCTGTGAAGCGTTCCAGCTTGCGCATGGAGGCCAGCGGGGAGAGGTCGGAGAGCTTGTTGTCCTGTGCGTTCAGGATCCGCAGCTCCGTGCAGTCGGAAAGCGGGCGCAGATCGCTGACGTTGTTCTCCGAGATGTCCAGCTCACACAGCGCTTTCGCGTTCTTGAGCGCGGAGAGGGAGGAGACGGCGTTGCTGCGAAGGTCGAGCTTGGTCAGCTTCGTGAGATCAGACAGCGCGGAAATGTCGGAGATGCTGTTTTGCGAGAGGTCAAGCTCCGTCAGCGCAGTCAGCGACATCAGCGGCTGGATGTTTGACAGGCCGCAGCCGCTCAGATCGAGCGAGGTCAGCTTCGACAGCGTGCCAATATAGCCCAGCGTGTCGGCCGAGATCAGGCAGCCGCTCAGGTCGAGCGAGGTCAGCTCCGGGGTATAGGCGAGGAAGGAATAATCCTCCACGGTGCTGTTGTGGATGGTCAGCGAGGTCAGACCCGTAAAATGCCGCAGGTCGCTGTAATCCGTCACGTTGTCGGGAACAGTCAGCTCGGTAACGGTCCACAGAACGTCGCTCATCACCGGCTCTGTGCGGGCGATATAGAGCGTGTCGCGGATGAAGCTCTCCAGCTCGGGGCTTGCGAACGTCACCGCCTCGACGACACCGACGATCAGATAATCTGCCTCAACGAGCGGGCTGACCAGGCCGTTATCCCCGACCAGGATCGCAGAGACGTGCGTCTGCCCGGCAGGCAGGTCGATCGGCGCGGTGCAGGGTTCGGACGCGGTGGAGGGGTACTGCTTTGTGGTAGAGTAGTAGATCGCGCCGCCGCTGCCGTCCAGCGTCAGGCTGATATATTCGGAATATTCGCCGCTCTCGTGCGAGAAAACCGGGGCGGCGGGACGCATTGCATCAAGCTCGGCGCGGATGGCAGGGTCGGTAACGGTGTCGAGCATCGTCTGTGCGTCGAGGAGCTTATCCTGCGCGATAAAGACTGCGGAGAGCTTGCAGTAAAGCTGCGTCGAGGGAGCGGTGCGGATGGCATTGACCAGAGAGCGTTCGGCCTTGGTATAGCTGCCGTCCGCGATGCAGGCGTCTGCGAGCTTGAGAACATAGTCCACGTTGTCGGGCGCCAGCTCGACGGCCTTTTCATAGCGGCTGACTGCGCGGTCATATTTGCCGTCGGCCATGGCGCTGTCGCCGAGGGAGGCGAAATTCTCCGCCGTCCAGAAGAAATACAACAGTCCAAAGATCAGCCCGGCGAGCAGGAGCAGGACGAGCAATATAATGAGCGCTTTTTTCATATCGCAGGACTCCAATCTGAGAATCAATCCATTTTATTATACCCTCACGCTGCGGAGAAGTCAATAAAAACGTGAAAAACGTCGAGCGCTGCAATTTCCTGCCGTCATGCGGTTGCTTCCTGCCGGAAGATGTGGTATAATGAAAAAAACTATGAGTAAAGGACGCGAATATCTTGCACAAGCAACAGACCTCGCTGCTGCAAGGGTCGATCTGGAAGGGTATGACGGCGTTTGCCGTCCCGATCCTTCTCGGTCAGATCTTTCAGCAGCTTTATAACACCGCCGACGCCCTGATCGTCGGGCGGTACCTGAGCGATTCGGAGTATGCCGCGGTCACCTCGACGGGCAGTCTGGTCTTCCTGCTCGTGGGCTTTTTCGGCGGCATTGCCGTCGGTGCGGGCGTTGTGATCGCGCGCTATTTCGGCGCGAAGGACGACACAAGGCTCAGCATCTCCGTGCATACGACGGTGCTGTTCGGCATCGCGGCGGGCGTGTTCCTGACGGTGTTCGGCATGATCTTTACGCCGTGGATGCTGGACGTGATGGGTACGCCGCAGGAGGTCATGCCGTATTCCGTCTCCTATTTCCGCTACTATTTTGCCGGCGCGATGGCTATCGTGCTGTATAACCTCTGCATGGGCATCCTGCGAGCCGTCGGCGACAGCACGCACCCGCTGTACTATCTGATCTTCTCGTCGCTGGTCAATATCGCGCTGGACTTCCTCTTTGTCGGTGTGCTCGGCTGGGGCGTGTGGTCGGCGGCGTTGGCTACGACGATCTCGCAGTTCGTCAGCGTCATTTTGTGCCTGTTCCGCCTGTTCCGTTATAAGACGAGCTACCAGCTCCGCCTGAGCAGGCTGCGGATGGATTTCCCCATGCTGCGCGAGATCATCCGCTACGGCCTGCCCTCCGGCGTGCAGAATTCCATCATTGCCTTCGCCAACGTGATCGTGCAGACCAACATCAATTCCTTCGGGCAGGACACCGTCGCCGGCTGCGGGACATATGCCAAGCTGGAGGGCTTCGCCTTCCTGCCCATCACCTGCTTTACCATGGCGCTGACGACCTTCGTCAGCCAGAACCTCGGCGCCAGACAGTACGACCGCGCAAAGAAGGGCACGCGCTTCGGCATCGTCGCCTGTGTGATCATGGCGGAGCTGATCGGCGTGGCGCTGATCGTCTTTGCCAAGCCGCTGATGGAGCTGTTCACCGACAACGCCGAGGCGGTCAAGATCGGAATACGGCAGGCGCAGGTCGAATCGCTGTTTTACTGTATGCTGTCCTTCTCGCACTGCATCGCGGCGATCATGCGCGGTGCGGGCAAGCCGATGGTGCCGATGTTCGTCATGCTCGGCACATGGTGCGCCGTCCGCGTGGCCTACATTTCCATCCTTGTGCCGATCGTGCAGAAAAGCTGGGTGATCTTCAGCGCCTATCCGCTTACATGGACGCTCAGCAGCATCATTTTCCTCGTCTTCTATTTTTGCACGGACTGGCTGCACGCCTTCGAGAAAAAAGAAAAGCTTCAGACATAAAGAAGTGACCCGGCCGAGCCGGGTCACTTTCTTTCTTCGACTATTATTCGACCTCAAAGCCGAGCATCAGGCCGCCCTTTTCGGCATAGAAGCTGCACAGACCGTAGGTCTGCCCGATCTGTACGTCCGCATCGGGATACTGCGCGCGGATCAGCGAACGGAGCTGTACGGCGACGGCGGTGTTGTGGCAGTGGTCGAGACGCACGGGGCCGCCGGCGTAGCCCATCTCCTGCATATGGCTGACGATCTTCTCCAGCGCCCGCTTTTCGCCGCGGCACTTGCTCAGAATCTCCAGCTCGCCCTGCTCGCTCGCGCGGCCGATGATGCGCATTCCCAGCGCGCCGGAGATCTTCGCCACCAGCGGGTTGACGCGGCCGTTGTTGGCGAGGTTGTTCAGCGATTGCAGCGCGAAGATCAGCCGCGTCTTGCTCTGATACGCACGCACGGCTTCGTATACGGTTTCGGGCGCTTCACCCTGCTGCAGCAGAGCTGCCGTTTTTTCGATCAGGAGCTTCATCTCGCCGCCGGTCGATAGCGAGTCGACCAGATAGACCCTGCGGTCCGGATGCGCCGCCTCATAGTCCTCTCCGGCAAGCCGTGCGGCGTTGTAGCTGCCTGAAAGGGCGCTCGTGATCGTAAAGGCGAAGACTGCATCCGCCGCACCGAAGGCGCTAAGCCAATCTGCGACGCCGGGGCAGGCAGTCGAAGATCTGCCGCGATAGCTTTGCAAATATGAGGTCATTTCCGCCGTGCTCAGCGACGCGTCGTCAACAAACTCCCGTTCGCTCGTGATGATCTTGAGCGGCACCGAGGCAAAGGCGACCGGCGCGTCGAGGCTGCGCAGATTCGCGCTGGAATCCGTAACGATGATGTAGCTCATGCTGCCCTCCAAATATCTATATGATAAAACAACGTTATAGGTTTTTCAAAAACCCTTTGCAAAATGAATCATATCATATACACAGGCAAAAGTCAAGTCCCGCGGCGTGCGTTTTTCCGATTGACATTCGCACGCGGGAGAAATATAATAGAACCATGGAAAGAATGGAATTGCAGGGGCTGGCCGAGGAGCTGCGCGGCTTTCACCTTCCGCGTTACGCGGAGCTGACGGACGTCGGCCTCTATTTGGAACAGACAACCGAATACATCAACGGCATTCTCCGGCCGCTCGGCTGCGTGGAGCTCACCGGCTCGATGATCCGCAACTATGTGAAGAAAGGACTGGTTGCCAATCCGGTGAAGAAGCGCTACAGTGCCAACCAGATCGCCCATCTGATCTGCATCGCGGTGCTCAAGCAGGTGCTCTCGCTGGAGAATCTCGGCCTGCTGATCGAACGCAAGCGCAGGCTGTACGACGATCCGACGGCCTATAATTATTTCTGCACGGAGCTGGAAAACGCGCTGTTTTTCCGCTTCGGTCTGACGGATGCCCTGCGCGACAGCGGCGTGACGGTCTCGGTGGAGAAGGAGATGCTGCAAAGCGCGATCACCGCCGTCTC
>CAMEMX010000118.1 GCA_945927915.1 uncultured Clostridia bacterium | reverse complement strand
TCCTCGTTGCGGAACAGGGTGGACGTCTCGCCCAGACGCATGGGCAGGTCGCGGTAGGAGCGGGCGCGGTTCAGGTAGACCTGATACTGGAACGGGCAGGTCATCGGACGCAGGGCGAAGCACTCCTTCGTCTCGTCGTCCGGGTCGCCGAGGACGAACATACCGTCGAGGTAGTGATCCCAGTGACCGGAGATCTTATACAGCTCGCGCTTGGCCATGAGCGGCGTCTTGGTGAGCAGGTAGCCGCGCTTCTGCTCCTCATCCTCGATCCAGCGCTGCAGGAGCTGGATGACGCGTGCGCCCTTCGGCAGCAGAATGGGCAGGCCCTGACCGATGACGTCGACGGTGGTGAAGTATTCCAATTCTCTGCCGATCTTGTTGTGGTCGCGCTTGCGGGCCTCCTCCTGCTTGCGCAGGTACTCGTCCAGCTCCTCCTTCTTCGGGAAGGCGACGCCGTAGATGCGTTGCAGCATCTTGCGGTTGGAATCGCCGCGCCAGTAAGCGCCGCAGCACTGCGTCAGCTTGAAGGCGTTGGCCTTGATGCGGCCGGTGGAGTCGAGGTGCGGGCCGGCGCACAGGTCGGTAAATTCGCCCTGCGTATAGAACGAGATGACGGCGTCCTCCGGCAGGTCGTTGATCAGCTCGACCTTGTAAGGCTCGCCCTTGGCCTCCATGTAGGCGATGGCCTCCTCGCGGGGCTTTTCCGAGCGCTCCAGGTGCAGGCGCTCCTTGCAGATCTTCTTCATCTCGGCCTCGATGGCGTCCAGATGCTCCTGCGTGAAGGAGAAGTCGGAATCGAAGTCGTAGTAGAAGCCGTTGTCGATCGACGGGCCGATGGCGAGCTTGACCTGCGGATACAGGCGCTTGACCGCCTGCGCCATGACGTGCGAGCAGGTGTGCCAGTAGGTCTTGCGGTAGGCTTCGTTTTCAAAGGTGTACAGATTTTCTTCGGACATGGTTGCTTCCTCCTTGTTTTGTTACGGGGCAACAAAAAATCACCCCCGAAATACTTCAGGGGTGAGAAAATAGCTTGCCGAAAAACCATCCTCCTGTCATTCCGAGGGAGCGAAGCGACCGTGGGAATCTCCTGCACAAGCCGGACTGTAACGAAACAGCCGGAAAAGATTGCCACGAGCCGCAGGCGGCTCTCGCAATGACGGGAACGGGGACTTTCGGTTGCCGAAGCTTCCCACGGTTCCACCCTGCTTGCAGCGCAAAAACGCTGCCGCTCGTTCGCGCGGTAACGGGCGCACCCGTCCCGTCTTACAGGACAGATCCTTGCAGGGCTGAGGCATGCCTCAGCCGCTCCGCGAAGCGGCATCCGGACGTATTTCCGATGCTGCCGCGGTGGGGACATGTCCCCACCCTACAGGGCGGTTGCGATCCCTGCGGTCTGTCGTTCAAACGGGCGGCTCGGAAGTGGTTACGCGGCGGACGGACACAGGAGCTTTCACCGGCCGCTCCCTCTCTGTCTGCCCGAAAAACCGCCGTTTTTTCTTCGTCACAGCCTCTTTGTTGCCCCCAATATAGCACTTTTTTGCCCGGTTGTCAAATGGTTTATTTTCAACTGATTATGTTAACTATTTTGTAACTATTTCACAAGATGTAGTGGCGAAAAACCGTGCAGCGCCGCCCATATAGTCGTTGCGGCGCGTTTACATAATTGACATAAAAGTTTGTAAAATTCGGGAAAATTACGAAAATACTTGACAAATACTGAAAAAATGTTATAATATACCCGTCGTTACAATATAGTAACAATAGTTTCACCCCAGAAACCAACCACAATCGAAAGGAGGATACTCTGATGCACAGAACGAAAAAACAGAAAAATAATCGCGCAAGGCCCCTTCGCAGGCTTCTGATCGTGGCCCTCATGGTCGCGGCGATCGCGGCTGCGCTGTCGCAGACTGTTTTCGCGCAGAACAACTACGTCATCACCGACGGTGATCGCGTAACGGTTCACAAGTCTTATAGCACCGACCCCGACGTCGTGCTGGATGAGGCGGGCATCGAGCTGAGCGAGGAGGATACCTACACCACGACCTATAATGACGGCGTCGGCCGCATCGACATCCAGCGGATGCAGATGGTCACCGTCGTCAACCGCGGCGCGCCGAGCGTCATCGGCACCTACGGCGAGACGGTCGCCGACCTGCTCGGACGCCTCAACATCACCCTCGGCGCCAACGACATCCTCTCGTGCGCCCCGGACGCCCTGACCTACGACGGCATGACCGTCGAGATCGTCCGGCGCGAGATCCGCATGGAGGAGCACACCGAGACCATCCCCTGCCGGACCAATTATTTTGAAGACCCGGAGCTTGCGCCCGGCACGGAGCTGGTGCTCATCGAGGGCGTGGACGGCGTCGTGACCTATAAGACGCAGATCGTCTACGAAAACGGCAAGGAAGTCTCCCGCGAGGTCGTCAGCGAGACGGTCGAGACCGAGGCCGTGACGCGCCTGGTCGTCAAGGGGCCGGACCGCGCCATCGACGACCAGCCCGACGATCCGGACCACCGCGTGCCCGACACCGTCGGCGTCCTGCCCGAGAGCACCGATCCCGGCGAGAGCGGCGCCACCGACGGCATCGCCAACGGCACGATCACCACCTCGACCGGCATGACCTACACCTATACCGACACCCTGACCGTCACCGCCACGGCCTATTCCTGCGAGGGACGGACAGGCATTACCTACAGCGGCACCGTCGCCCGCGTCGGCGCCATCGCCGTCGACCCGAAGGTGATCCCGCTGGGCACCAAAATGTACATCGTCTCCAACGACGGCCAGTATGTCTACGGCTACTGCACCGCCGAGGACACCGGCGGCTCGATCAAGGGCGCCCGCGTCGACCTGTACTTCGACACCTTTGCCGAGTGCTGGGAGTTCGGCGTGCGCACCTGCACGGTCTATATCCTCGGATAAGTGAAGCTCCCCACAGGGACGGACGCCATGTCCGTCCCTGTTCGCATTTTTTGAAGCTGTAGCGCGCTACATCCTTGATTCCCTATTCCCTATTCACTGTTCCCTTTTCCCTGTTCACTCTCGGTCCAACCGTATTCCCCTTGCAAAATCTCCCCTTCTCTGCTAAAATAACGGCAAAGAGGTGTTTTCCATGCTCGATGTCTGTGATCCGCAGGTCATGCGCGGCCTGCTGGCCGAATTCGGCTTTCATTTTTCCAAATCGAAGGGGCAGAATTTCCTGACCCGGCGCTGGGTGCCGGAGCGCATCGTCCGCGAGAGCGGCATCGACCGCTCGTGCGGCGCCGTCGAGATCGGGCCCGGCTTCGGCCCGCTGACGCAGGAGCTGTGCCTGCACGCCGGAAAGGTCGTCGCGCTGGAGCTGGACACCACCCTGCGCCCCGTGCTGGAAAAGACCGTCGGCGAATTTGACAACCTCGACCTCCGCTTCACCGACGCGCTCAAGGCCGACCTGCCCGCCCTCGTTAATGAGGCTCTGCCCGGCCTGACCCCGGTCGCGTGCGCGAATCTGCCCTATTATATTACCTCACCCGTCCTGACGAAGCTGCTGGAGAGCCGCTGCTTTGCCGCCGTGACCGTCATGGTGCAGAAGGAGGTCGCCCTGCGCATCTGCGCAAAGGCCGGCAGCCCGGACTATTCGGCCTTCACGGTGCTGTGCAATTATTACGCCGCGCCGAAGCTGCTGTTCGACGTCCCGCCGAGCTGCTTCATGCCGCAGCCGAAGGTGACGAGCGCGGTCGTGTGCCTGAAGACCCGCCCGCAGCCGCCCGCCGACATCGCAGACGAGGCGCTGTTCTTCCGCACCGTCCGCGCGGCGTTCGCCATGCGGAGAAAAACCCTGCTCAACTGCCTCTCGGCGGGCTTCCCGCAGAAAAGCAAGGCGGAGCTGACCGAGATTATGCAGTCCGTCGGCATCGCCCCGACCGCCCGCGGCGAAACGCTCGACATTCCCGCCTTCGCCGCCCTGTCCAATGCCCTGCGATAGACCGCCGCTTTTCCCCGCCTGTAGCGCGCGGCATCCCTGACGCGCCGGAAATCATTCATCCAAGGAGAGCTCCATGTTCCAGACCATCTTCCTCGACCTCGACGACACCCTGCTCGACTTCGGCGCGGCGGAGCGCGTCGCCATCACGAAAACCTTCACCGACATCGGCATCGAGCCGACGCCCGCCCTGCTGCAGCGCTACAGCGAGATCAACCAGTCGCAGTGGGAGGCGCTCGAGCGCGGCGAGATCACGCGCGAGACCGTCCTGATCCGGCGCTTCGCCATTTTGTTTGCCGAGCTGGGCACGGCGCACGACCCCGCCGCCACCGAGGACATCTACCGCGCCTACCTCGGCGTGGGCCACTATTTCGTGCCCGGTGCGGAGGCGCTGCTTGCCTACCTCGCGCCGAAATACGACCTGTATCTCGCCTCGAACGGCGTCGCACAGACGCAGTATTCGCGCCTGGAGAGCGCGGGCATCGGGCATTATTTCAAGGACATCTTCATCTCCGAGACGACGGGGCACCACAAGCCCGAACGCGCCTATTTTGACTACTGCTTCGCGCACATCGACGGCTTCGACCCGGCGCGGGCGCTGATGATCGGCGACAGCCTGACCGGCGACGTCCTCGGCGGCAAAAACGCCGGTATAAAGACCTGCTGGTTCAATCCGAAGCACAAGCCGCGCCGCGCGGACATCGTGCCGGACTTCGAGGTCGACCGCCTGGACGCCCTGCGGCAGCTCCTGTGAAAAAAATTTTCGGGAAAACAGCAATTTGTACTTGACTTTTGTGAAAAATTGCATATAATTAGATATGCGTTTCGGCGCAAGGCATCATAGCGGGTTTGTGTAATGGTAGCACACCGGACTCTGACTCCGTTTGTGAGGGTTCGAATCCTTCACCCGCTGCCA
>CAMEMX010000117.1 GCA_945927915.1 uncultured Clostridia bacterium | reverse complement strand
TATTATATCAAGATAAGAAAAGGAGCGTGAGCCTATGTTCTGTGGTCGTTGCGGCACCCCCATTCCGGAGGGTGGGCTTTTCTGCCCGCGTTGCGGTGCAAAGGCGGAGGTGCCTGCCCAGCCCGATCCCATTCCTGCGCCGCAGGTGCCGCCTGCGGATACTGCCGCCCCCGTCCCGGAGGAGCCGTCCTTCCCTGCGGAGCCGTCCGTCACGGCAGCCCCGGTCGAGCAGGAGAACGTCTCCCCTGCTCCGGAGCAGCCGGGTCCATTTGCGCAGGGCGAGCCTGTGATCCCGCAGGATCTTTCCGAAGAACCCCAGCCGCAAAAGCCGAAGCGCAAGAGCAAGCGTCTGCTCTTTGCGGTCATCGCCGCGGTACTGGTCGTCGCCCTGCTTGCGGGTGGCCTGGTGTACGCCTTCGTCCTGCGCGACAGCGACGGCCCGCTGGAGACCGCCTTCCATAACACCGGCGAGCAGTTCAGCGCCCTGCTGGAAAACTGCGGCACGCTGAACAAGATCCTGGACAACGTCTCGGAGATCGCCGAAGACGGCAAGGGTAGTATGCTGATCGGTGCATCCATTGCCGACAGCTACGTATCGGTGGATGTCTCGGCACGGTATGACTATGACATGAACAAGAACGAGGCCGGCGGCGAGGTCAATATCTCCGCGCCCGGCTACATCCCCGAGCTTTCCGTCCGGCTTTACGCGAACGAGGACGAGCTGCGTCTCGCCCTGCCGGAGCTTCTGAAGGACACCTACAGCGTCCCGCTGAAGGACTTCCCCGAAAAGCTCGCCAACTCCGCGCTCGGTGAGCTGCTCGGCGTGGACGATGAGCTCTCCTTCTCCGCCTTGACGCAGAGCGTTTCCAACGCGGATCTGATGACCTCTCTCGAAGACGAGATCCAGGCCGTTACGGACTCCGTCGAGGCGACCGAGACGGACAAGAAGATCCCCGGCGCGAAGGGCGATCTGACCGTCTACAGCGTCACCGTAGACTGGGATGCCGTGGGCAAGCTGATGAAGGCGTACGCTTCGAGCGCTGCCGTGTCGATGCAGTTCGGCGGCTCTGCGGAGGATCTGGACGAAGAGATCGACGGGATCATCGCTGAGATCAAGGCCACCAAGGTCGAGGTGCTCGTCGGCGTAAACAAGGATGACTGCGTCACCGCCATGTATCTCGGCATAGGAGACGACACAGAGGTTCTGCTGCTGTTTGAGGGCAAGGAGAACATCTGGAACGAGGTCACCCTGCTCGTCGACGGCGACGTTGCCGCAAAGGGCTATTTTGAGCCCACAAAGGACGGCTTCCGTTTTGAGATCGAAGCCGACGGCGAGTCTCTCGTGCTCGAATGCGACGACCGCGCGGGCGAACTGACGCTGAGCATTCCTTACGGAGACAGCTACTCGATCCGTTACGACGCCGAGGACAACGGCGCGGCATTCTATGCCGATCTGCCCATTGATGGCGAGAACATTCCGCTGGAGCTGCACCTGATGCCGCTGCAAAAGATCGACCGCCTGTCCGGCGACGCCATCGACCTGCTCTCCCTCAGCGAAAACGGCCTGAAAATGATTCTGGTTGAGCTGTACGGAAATTTGCAGAAGTTCCAATAACGACATGAAAAAGCGCCTTCCCTGTCGCGGGAAGGCGCTTTTATCGGAATGAAAACCTTTTCTTGGGAAATACTGTCCTTATCAGAGACGCTCCGGATCGATCCACCGATCGCTCCGGAGGTTTCATAAAATGTTTCGGAGGACGGTTATGCAGGGGAAGGTCGAGATCTGCGGCGTGAACACCGCACGGCTGAAAACGCTGAAAAATGACGAAATGGTACGGCTTTTGAAGCTGACGCGCGAGGGCGACGAGAACGCCCGGCAGCAGCTCATCGAGGGAAATCTGCGCCTCGTGCTGTCGGTCATTCAGAAATTCCTCGGCCGCGGCGAAAACCCGGACGATCTGTTCCAGGTCGGCTGCGTCGGGCTGCTCAAGGCAATCGCAAACTTCAACACCGATCTGAACGTCCGCTTCAGCACCTACGGCGTGCCGATGATCGAGGGCGAGGTCAAGCGCTATCTGCGCGACTACAGCGCCATCCGCGTCTCGCGCAGCGTGCGCGACACCGCCTACCGCGTGCTGCAATGCAAAGAGGCGCTGATGGCGGAAAGCGCCCGCGAGCCGACGCTCGAGGAGATCGCGCAAAAGCTCTCGCTGCCGCTGGAGACGGTGACGGGCGCGATGGACGCGATCTCCGCGCCCGTGTCGCTTTACGAGCCGGTCTATTCCGACGGCGGCGACCCGCTGACCGTGATGGATCAGGTGCGCGACACCAAAAACACCGACGAGCGCTGGATGGAGCGCATTGCCCTGCGCGAAGCGATCGCCACGCTCGGCCCGCGCGAAAAGCGCATTCTGGCGCTGCGCTTCTTCGACGGCAAGACGCAGATGGAGGTCGCGGGCGAGGTCGGCATCTCGCAGGCGCAGGTCTCGCGGCTGGAGAAAAACGCCATCGCAACGCTACGCAAGGCGATCTGCGTCTCCTGACGCAAAAACCCGCTCTGAGAAAAGCCTCAGAGCGGGTTTGATTTTTTGAAATTACTTGCCCATGTTCATCTGCGCAGCGACCTCGGCAGCGAAGTCTTCCTGCTTCTTCTCGATGCCCTCGCCCTTTTCGTAGCGAACGGCGTCGACGAACTTCACGGAGCCGCCCAGCGCCTTGGCAGCGCTGTTCATATACTGCTCGACGGAGACAGCGCCGTCCTTGACGAACGCCTGCTGCAGCAGGCAGTTCTCCTCGAAGAACTTGTTCATCTTGCCGGCAGCGATCTTCTCCTTGACCTGCTGGGGCTTGCCGGCCATCTTGGGATCGTTGTCCATCTGCGCGACCAGGATCTTCTGCTCCTCGGCGAGAACGTCCTCGGTGACGTTGCTCTTGTCCCAGAAGCGGGGGTTCAGCGCAGCGATCTGCATGGCGATGTCCTTGCCGATCTGGGTGGCGTCGATGCCGCCCTCAACGATGAGGTTGACCAGAACGCCGATCTTGCCGCCGGCGTGGACGTAAGCGACGCTGGTGTTCTCCGCGAAGCGCTGGAAGCGGCGGATCTGCAGGTTTTCACCGATGGACATGACCTTCTCGGGCATGACCTCAGCGACGGTCAGGTCCTTGCCGGGGTACTTGCAGCCCATGAGGGCATCGACATCGGCAGGAGCGCTCTCGGCGACGACGGTGGCGATGTCCTTGACGAACGGAACGAACAGCTCGCTCTTGGCGCAGAAGTCGGTCTCGCAGTTGACCTCGACGACGACGCCGACGCCGTTTTCGACGGTGGCATAAGCCATGCCCTCGGCGGCGATGCGGCCGGACTTCTTGGCGGCCTTGGCCAGGCCCTTTTCACGCAGCCATTCGACGGCCTTATCCATATCGCCGTCGGTCTCGACGAGCGCCTTCTTGCAGTCCATCATGCCGACATTGGTCATTTCGCGCAGAGCCTTTACATCAGCAGCAGTAAATGCCATAGTTAATTATCCTCCTATTGTATTCTTTGGAAAATGCCCGTCATAAGGCGGGCATTGTGATTTTTTATTCTTCGACGGGAGCAGCCTCGGCCTCAGCGGGAGCCTCGGTGTTCGCCTCGCCCTGACGGCCTTCCTGCACGGCGTTGGCCATGGTGGCAACGATCAGGCGGATGGCGCGGATGGCGTCGTCATTGCCGGGGATGACATAGTCGATCTCGTCCGGGTCGCAGTTGGTGTCGACGATGGCGACGATGGGGATGTGCAGCTTGCGGGCCTCAGCGATGGCGTTGCGCTCCTTGCGGGGGTCAACGATGAACAGCGCGCCGGGGAGCTTCTTCATGCTCTTGACGCCGCCGAGATACTTCTCGAGCTTGGCGATCTCGCCTTCGTGCTTGATAACTTCCTTCTTGGGAAGCATTGCGAAGGTGCCGTCCTCCTGCATCTTGCGAAGCTGGGCAAGACGGTCGATACGGGTGCGCATGGTCTTGAAGTTGGTCAGCATGCCGCCGAGCCAGCGGGCATTGACAAAGTACTGATCGACGCGCTCGGACTCTTCCTTGATGGCGTCCTGCGCCTGCTTCTTCGTGCCGACGAAGAGGACGTTCTCGCCGTTGGCCGCGAGGTCGCGGATGAAGTTGTAAGCTTCTTCGATCTTCTTAACGGTCTTCTGCAGGTCAATGATGTAGATACCGTTGCGCTCCGTGTAGATGTAGGGAGCCATTTTGGGGTTCCATCTTCTGGTCTGGTGGCCGAAGTGGACGCCTGCTTCGAGCAGGGACTTCATGGATACGACTGCCATTTTGTTTTTCTCCTTTTCGTTTTGACCGCCATTTCGCTCATCTCCCCCGTCCACCGCAAGCGAAACACGGCTGCGGCTGCAAGCAGTCTTCTCACCGGTGTTTGCCAGACGGCACTGGGACGGAAAATCCCGAAATGTGTGGTTTATTCTGTGCGCTTTTTCCGCGCCGTACTATTATAGCGTAGGTTTTCCCCGTTTGCAAGCATTATTTTGCAATTATTTGAATTTTTTTCGTCAGAAAAACTCTCTTTTCGGACGCAGGAGGCGAAATTTCTCCAGATCGCCGTCGACGAGGATAATATCGTCGCCGATCCGGCGGATGCATTGCCACGGAATGACAAAATCGTCGCGGTGACTGAAAAAGCTCAAGCCCCTGCACTTGCACGGAACGACGATGGCGACGATCCTGCCGCTGCAGATGTCGACCTCCACGTCCGAGACAAAGCCGAGGCGGCAGCCGTCGCAGACGTTGACGACCTCCTTGCATTTGAGATTGGAAAAGCGGTTGCCCATAGTCTCACCCACCCATTCATACTGTGACAGTCTATGCACGGCGGGCGGAAAAAATGCGCAACTGC
>CAMEMX010000116.1 GCA_945927915.1 uncultured Clostridia bacterium | reverse complement strand
TTACTTTTTCTTTTTATTATAACAAATTCTCCCGCCGGGTACAATAGAGGATGTCGAAAAAGTCAAAATAACTACAGGCAGCCGGACGATGGTCGTCCATGTCATTGCGAGACCAGTGCGCACACTGGTCGTGGCAATCTCAAGTGCGCGTCAAGGATGCCGCGCGCTACAGGTGTGCTTCACACGGATTTTAGATCGCACCATCCGCCCTTACAACATCTATTCACTATTCACTGTTCTCTATTCACTGTTCTCTATTCACTGTTCACTGTTCCCTATCCACTGTTCACTATTTTCCACACACGAAAGGAGGCGGCGGTATGCGGACGCTGCGGCGGGCATTGGCGGCGCTTTTGGTGCTGGCGGCGCTGACCGCGTTTCTCTTCTGGCAAAACTGCTCCATCCAAACCGAGCAGGTCGACGTCGCCCTGTCCGCGCTCCCGCCGCAATTCGACGGCCTGCGCGTGGCGGAGATCGCCGACCTGCACGGCCGGCAGTTCGGCACGGACAACGCCGTCCTGCTGCGCGCCGTAAAAAACGCCGACCCCGACCTCATCTGCATCGACGGCGACCTCTTTGACGAAAACACCGACCTTTCCATGCTCCCGCCGCTGCTGCGCGGCCTCGTCGCCATCGCGCCGACCTTCTACGTCACGGGCAACCACGAATTTCAGGTCGCACGGCGCGGCGAGATGTTCGACCTCATGGAGCAGCTCGGCGTGTGCGTCCTGCGCGACGACTACACGGTCATGACGCGTGACGGCGCGTCCATCGTCATCGCGGGCGTGGACGACCCGTGCGGCCCGCTGGAGCGCAAAACGCCCGCCGAGCTGGTCGCGCAGATCCGCGCCGAGGTCGGTCAGGACGCCTTCATCCTCCTGCTCGCCCACCGCAACGACCCGCCGGAGCGGTGGGCGGCGCTGGGCGTGCCGCTCGTGCTGGCGGGGCATTGCCACGGCGGCGTGGTGCGTCTGCCGCTGGTCGGCGGCGTCTTCGGCACGGAGCGGACGCTCTTTCCCGCCTACGACGCGGGGCTGTACCGCGCGGACGGGACGGCGCTCTATGTCAGCCGCGGCATGGGCTACAGCCGGGCGCATTTTCGTCTGTTCAACCGTCCGCACCTGCCCGTGCTCATCCTGCGCAGCGGCGAATCGTAAACAAATCGTAAATTCTCAAAAAATATGCTTGTAATATCGCGCCGCGGCATTATAATGAACCATAGGTGATCTTTATGTTCAGAAAAATCGGCGACTCGCTTCGCCGCTTTATGTACGGGCGCTACGGCTCCGACGAGCTGAATCTCGCCCTGCTGATCCTCGCCGTGACGCTGAGCCTGCTCAACACGGTTCTGTCGCTCTTCCTGCGAGATTTCAGCGCGTACATCTATGTGATCTATCCGCTGCTGCACGCGCTGGTGTTCGTCCTGCTGGGGCTGAACCTCGCACGGATGTTCTCGCGCAGCATCGCCAAGCGCCAGCAGGAAAACAAGCGCTATTTGCGCCTCAAGACGCGCCTGACCGACCGGCACAACCGCTATTTCCGCTGCCCCAAATGCTCGCAAACCGTCCGCGTGCCGCGCCGCCGCGGCAAGATCAGCATCCGCTGCCCCAAATGCGGCGAACGCTTCGTCAAAAAAACGTAAAAATCAGAGCCATCCCACCGGGACGGCTCTGATTTTTTGTTCCGTAAGGATGGGGCTTGCCCCATCCGACCGCGAAGCGGCGGACGGTACAGACGAACGAATCTGTACGCATTCGGCAGTTCCTGCACCGGTGGACACATGTGTCCACCCTACAGAATGCCAACGATAGACGGCTGTAGGGTGGAGGCATGCCTCCACCGACCGCGCAGCGGCGGACGGTACAAACGAACGAATCTGTATGCATTCGGCAGTTCCTGCACCGGCGGGGGGACGTTTGCGAGCGCCGCCTGTGGCGGGAGGAGCGAGCAAAAAGGAGTGGCAGAATCAAGGCGATTGGCGAGCGTGCTTCGCACGCGATGACAGAGCCGCTGATTCAACAGAACATGTCCCCGCCCTACAGAATGCCAACGATAGACGGCTGTAGGGTGGAGGCATGCCTCCACCGACCGCGCAGCGGCGGACGGTACAAACGAACGAATCTGTATGCATTCGGCAGTTCCTGCACCGGCGGGGGGACGTTTGCGAGCGCCGCCTGTGGCGGGAGGAGCGAGCAAAAAGGAGTGGCAGAATCAAGGCGATTGGCGAGCGTGCTTCGCACGCGATGACAGAGCCGCTGATTCAACAGAACATGTCCCCGCCCTACAGAATGCCAACGATAGACGGCTGTAGGGTGGAGGCATGCCTCCACCGACCGCGCAGCGGCGGACGGTGTAGACGAACGAGTTTGTACGCATTCGGTAGTTCCTGCACCGGTGGACACATGTGTCCACCCTACAGTTGAATTGTGCGCGGCGCACCTGTAGCGCGCGGCATCCCTGACGCGCTGCTAAGATCGTTCGCGTAAGCGAACAACGCAATCCCCCTTCGCCAAACGCTCACTCATACTCGTTCGACGATTCCGGCGAGATCGTCCCGTCCGGGTCGTCGGGCGGTTCGGCGGTCTGTCCCGGCGGCAGGAACACGTTGTCGGGCGGCAGGTTGTCACCGAACAGCGTGCGCCAGTAGTCCTCCTCCAGCACCCATTGCGACACGAGGAATTTGTCCGCCACGACGTCGTTATAGTAGTCGATCTCCTCCTGCGTCAAAGGCGTGTCCGTGAAGGGCCTCAGCTCCTCCGTGATCGTGTAATACGACGCCTCATCCGTCATCCAGCTCCGGTCGGAGAAGATGAGCAGCGGCGGCGCGTCGGAGAAGACATCGCGCCCCATATACAGCCGCGAATCGAATTGCAGCCCGAACAGATTCGACAGCGTGGGCAGAATGTCGAGCGAGCAGCAGAGCTTGTCGACCGTTTCGGGCCTGCGCCCCTCCTTGTAGATGATGAAGGCGTTGCGGTAGATCTCGAAATGCGGGTCAAGTTCGTGCCCTGCCAGCTCGCTCTGCTCGTCGAGCGACAGGCCGTAGGGATAGTGGTCGGCGGTGAGGACGATGACCGTGCTGCGCAGGACGCCGGCTTCCTTCAGCCGCGTCAGCAGCAGCTCCAGCGCCCGGTCCAGCTCGATCTGGCACGCCAGATACGCCCGCACGCCCTCGCTGTAGGGCAGATCCTCCACCAGGGCGCGGTTTTTCGCGGCGATGGCGTTGTCGTTTTCGTCGAAGGAATAGCGCAGATGCCCGGAGACCGTCATGTAATACACATGGAACGGCGTGTTTTCGACGAAATCCGCCGTCGTCGCGTCGATCATCTCGACGTCGGACTCCGGCCACTGGTCGGTGATCTCCAGCCCGTTGCCCACGGCCTTGAAATCGTAGCCGAGGTTGGGGTGAGATTTGTCACGGCGGTAATAGGTGTAGGAGTGGTCGTGGAAGGCGTAGGCGCTGTAGCCCTCGCGCTTGAGCTGCTGCGCCAGCGTCAGCGGCATGGCGTTGTCCGCCGAGTCCTTGAAGCTCCAGGTGCCGGACTTCGGGATCGTGCCCGTCAGGTTGACATATTCGCCGTCCGAGGTGGAAACGCCCCAATACGGCGTGTAAAAGTTCGTAAAATTGATGCCGCCCGTTTGCAGACGGTAGAGCGTCGGCGTCAGCACCGGGTCGATCGCCAGCGGCGAAAAGCCCTCGGCGGTGATGAAAATGAGGTTGCAGCCGCGGAAAATGCCCGTGTGGTTGTTCTTTTTGGTCGGCTCCTGCTCGCCGAAATAGGTGTGCAGGCGGCTGACCGTCTCGTTTTCCTCACCCTGCGCAAGCGCGTCAAAGTCGATGTCGAGGACGTTGTAGCGGCGCGGGCTGTAATGCACCGTCTCAGACGGCTCCGCCGGCTCGGTCGGCTCGGTCGGCCCGGTCGTCGGTTCCTCCACGCCCTGCGTGGGCGGCTCGGTCGGTTCGTCCGACGGTTCGGGCATGATCAGCTCGCCGCCGTCAAAGCCGAACAGCAGCCGCTGCACGTCGAGGCGGAAGGCCGTCAGCAAGCCGAGCTGCAGCGCGCCCTTGGACAGGTCATTTGTGTCGTGATACAGGTCATACGGCGACATCGGCGCGGAGCCGAGCAGCGGCAGCGACAGCACGATCGCAATATGTAACGCGGCTGCGACCACCAGCAGGCACAGCCTGCGCCAAACCTGCCGCACGCGCGGCTCGGCGAACACGCGCCCAAAGACGCTCTGCAGCACCGCCGGCAGCAGGATCGCCAGCAGGCCGGGCAGGCGCACCCACATCGCGTGCAGGATCACGCGCCAGAACTCCGCAACCTGCCCGCCGTTTCCCATTGAGTAGGCGGAATAGAAAAAGTGGAATTCGTAGTTATAGATGAGCTGTGACGCGTAAAAAACGCACAGCGCCCATGTGAACGTCAGCTCCAGCACGCGGCAGACGCGCCGCGGGAAAACGCTGCACAGGGTGTAAAGCACGAGCGCCGCGACCGCCGAGAACAGCGCCGTCGGCACAACGCCGATCGTGAAGAAAAACTGCGCCGAATAGAAGCGCACGACCGTCTCGCACCAGAGCAGATCGCACCAGAAAAAGAGCAGCAGCCACTCACGGGCGCAGCTTTTCTGCCGGAAATCGCGCAGGGCGCCGCAGGCCCCCGCCGCGCACCGCCTGAGTTGGTTCATTTCCGAAGGACTCCTTTCCGCCGGTCTGCCGCAGGGCTGCGGTCTTTCCGGCGCTTGCCTTCCGCGTTAACACGCAGATCAGAGGTATTATAGCGGGTTTCGCGCCGTTTGTAAAGTCCCAACCTGCGGCTGCCGTCCCGCACAACCTCCGGCCGCCGTCCGCGCAGCGGCAGCCCCTGTTTTGTCATTGCGAGGAGGGCGCAAGCCCGACGTGGCAATCTATGCGGAGGAAACGAACGGGTTTGTACGGATTCGGTAGTTCCTGCACCGGCGGGGGCATGCCCCCGCCCTACAGAATGCCAACGATAGACGGCTGTAGGGTGGAGGCATGCCTC
>CAMEMX010000115.1 GCA_945927915.1 uncultured Clostridia bacterium | reverse complement strand
GGCGTGATCTGGCAGTAATCGCGGAAGATGCCGTTGCGCAGGATGTCGGTGTGCAGCTTGGACACGCCGTTGACCTTATGGCAGGCGGCGAGGCAGAGGTTCGCCATGCGCACCTCGTTGTTGGCGATGACAGCCATATAGTTGATCTTGCCCCAGTCGTTCGGGTAGACCTTGCAGAGCTGCTCGATCAGGCGGCGGTTGATCTCCGCGCAGATGGAGTAGATACGCGGGAGCTGCTCACGGAACAGGTCGACGCTCCAGCGCTCAAGGGCCTCGCTCATGACGGTGTGGTTGGTGTAGGACAGGGTCTTGCAGGTGATGTCCCACGCCTGATCCCAGCCGTAGTCATGCTCGTCGACGAGCAGGCGCATCAGCTCCGGCACGCAGAGGGCCGGATGGGTGTCGTTGATGTGGATGGCGACCTTATCGGCCAGGTTGTCGAAGGTGCGGTACTTCTTATAATGCTTTTTGAGGATGCTTTGCAGAGAAGCGGACACCAGCAGATATTGCTGTTTCAGGCGCAGGCGCTTGCCCTGGATGTGGTCGTCGGCGGGATAGAGCACCTTGGAGATCGTCTCTGCCATCGCGTTCTGCTCCAGTGCGCGGACATAGTCGCCGCGGGAGAAGGCCGCCATATCGAAGCTCTGCGGCAGCTTGGCGCTCCAGAGGATCAGGCGGTTGGCGGCGTCGCTGTCGTAGCCGGAGATGAACATATCGTGCGGCACGGCGATGACGGAGTTATAGCCGACCTGCGCGACCTTGAAGCGTCCGTTGTCGACCCACTCGCGCACCTCGCCGCCGAATTTGACCTCGACCGCATCGTCCTCGCGGGCACGCAGCCAGACGTCGCCCATTTCCAGCCAGTTGTCGGGGAACTCCATCTGCCAGCCGTCGACGATCTTCTGGCGGAAAATGCCGAACTCATAGCGGATGGAATAGCCGGTGACGGGATAGGCCATGCCGGTGGCAGCGTCCATATAGCACGAGGCAAGTCTGCCGAGGCCGCCGTTGCCGAGGCCGGCGTCCGGCTCCAGCGCGTAGATGTCGTCGATATTGATACCCGCCTTTTTCAGGCCCTCGCGGCACTCGGTCTCAAGGCCGAGGTTGAAGAGGTTGTTGCGCAGGTTCGTGCCGACGAGGAATTCCATCGACATATAGTAGACCTCTTTGCGCTCCTCTGCGGCGCAGCGGTTATTAAACAGGCGGTTTTTATCGTTGAGCAGCTCACGCACGGCGGTGCACAGAGCGCGGTAGATCTGCTTTTCGGTCGCTTCGGAGAGCGTGCAGCCGCTGCTGCGCAGCAGGGTCTCGGTCAGCACCTTCATCACATCCACCTTCTGCTCCTCACGCAGGGGTGCGGCAGTCTTTTTCGTCGTAGTCTGCTTGGGTGTTTGCTTTTTCATGGGTCCTCCTAAAAACTCTTTCTGTAAAATATAGGGTCATTTGCTGCGCAGCTCCGTGTAAAGCTGCATATATTCTTCAGCGGGCAGACGCCAGCTGAAATCGCATTCCATGTCGCGTCTGGCGAGCGCGTTCCATTGGTCGCGGTCATTATAATACAAACCGACCGCGCGGTCAATAGCGCCGAGGAAGTCGTCCGCGTTATAGCTCTGGAACGTGAAGCCCCTGCCCTCACCGGTCTGACCGTTGTAGGGCGGGACGGTGTCGCGCAGGCCGCCGGTTGCGGCGACGACGGGGATCGTGCCGTAGCGCATGGCGATGAGCTGCGACAGGCCGCACGGCTCGGACTTCGACGGCATCAGATACATATCCGCGCCGGCATAGACCCGCGAAGCGAGCGCCGGGTCGAAGCGGAGCTGCACCGAAACTCTGCCCGGATACTGACGGGCCAGCGCGCTCAGGGCGTATTCATACTGCTTTTCGCCCGTGCCGACCACGACGAGCTGCACCTCGCGCTCCATCAGGCGGTTGGCGATGTAGCACAGCAGGTCGATGCCCTTGTGTCCGGCCAGACGCGTGACCATGGCGAGGATGGGCGCGTCGGTGTCGGTGCGCAGACCCAGCTCCTCGCGCAGGGCGCGCTTGTTGTCCCACTTGCCGAGCATCTTGTCCGCGCTGTAGTTGACCGCAAGCGCCCGGTCGGTCGCGGGGTCATAGACCCCGGTGTCGATGCCGTTGGTGATACCCCAGAGCCACACGCCGCGCAGCACGCCGTCAAGACGGTGGGCATAGTACGGGTAGCAAAGCTCCTCGGCATAGGTCTTCGAGACGGTCGTCACGATGTCCGCCACCTCGATGGCGCCCTTCATCACGTTGATCGCGCCGTCGAAGGTCAGCTTGCCGCGGTATTCCTCCGGCAGGCCGAGCGTGTTCTGGAAGAAGGAAGCCTCCGCCCAGCCCTGATACTCGACGTTGTGGATGGTGAAGACAGTCTTGGCGTTCGGGCACCACGAGCCGTAGAGCGCGCGGCAGTAGATGACCGCCATGGCCGACTGCCAGTCGTGGCAGTGCAGAATATCGGGCTTGAAGTCCAGATAGTACAGCGCAGCCATGACCGCCTTGGAGAAATAGGCGAAGCGCTCGCCGTCGTCAAAGTCGCCGTAGACCGTGCCGCGGGCGCCGAAATAATAATCGTTGTCGATAAAATAGATCTGCAGGCCGTCCTTGCCGGACTTCAGGCGCAGGATGCCGACATAGCTCTCACGCCAGGACAGGTCAATCGAGAAGGAGCCGACCTGCTCGACCTCGACGGCGCTGTTCTGCTTGATGCGCTTATAATACGGGAGAAAGAGGCAGACCTCGTTACCGGGCTTTTTTGCCAGCTCGGCCGGGAGCGCCTGCATCACGTCTCCGAGGCCGCCCGTCTTGATCAGCGGTGCAGCTTCGGAGGCTACCATTGCGATTTTCATACGATCTCTCCTCTTTTGAAGATCAGCGGATGATCCTTTGTGCCGCGCAGGACGGCGCCCGGACGGACGACGACATCCTTGTCCATGATGACGCATTCGAGCTGTGCGCCCTCGCCGATGACCGTGCCCTGCATGATGACGCTGTCACGCACGACGGCGTCCTTGCCCAGCCTGACGCCGCGGAAGAGGACGGAGTTGCTCGCGCTGCCCTCGAGGGTGCAGCCGTCGGCGACGATGCAGTCGTCGATCTCGGAAAATTCGCCGTAATAGGTCGGCACCTCGTCGCGCACCTTGGTATAAATGGTGCGGTTGCTGCGGTTGAACAGACCGTGGCGGATCTCCGGGTCGATCAGCGCGAGGCTGTTGCGGTAGAATTCCGCCGTGCTCTCGTTGAACAGCGCCACACCCTGGAAGCGGTAGGCGTTGATGCGCAGGCCGTCCTCGGCGAAGCCGTGCATGACGAGGTCGCGCTCGAAGCGGTAGCGGTTGCGCGCGACAGCCTCGGTGACCTCACGGATCAGCCGCTCGCGGCTGATGACGAAGATGCCCATTGAGGCAAGATAGCTCTCTTCGGCGCAGTAATCGACGGCGAGGTCGGTCACGCGGTTGTTTTCGTCGACCTTCACAGCCATGTCGAGCTGCTTGACGCCGTTGCAGATGCCGTCCTTGACGACGACGGTGACGTCCGCGCCCGAGGCGATGTGGTCCTCGACGACCTCACGGAAGTCGATGGCGCACAGCACGCCGCTGTCAGCCATGACGATGTAGTCCTCCTTGGAATGCACCAGGAAAGCTCTGGCGGAGTTGAGGGCGTCGAGCTTGCCGCGGTAGGAGCCGTTGTGTCCGACGGCGAAGGGCGTCAGGTACTCCAGGCCGCCCTCCTCCAGGTCGAGGTCCCACTCCTGACCGGAGCCGATGTGGTTCATCAGGGACTGGTAGTTGTACTTGGTGATGATGCCGATGTGGCGGATGCCGGAGTTTGTCATGTTGGACAGGGAAAAGTCGATCTGACGGTAGCGCCCGCCGTAGGGCAGGGACGCCATGGTGCGCTTGTTCGTCAGCTCACCGAGGGAGCTGTCATAGATGTTCGCAAAAATGATACCCATTGTTGTCATGGTTTGATTCCTCCCCTTCCCTGTTTTAATAAATTTCGCCGGGCTTGACGGTCTCGTTGGCGCCGATGGTCTTTTTCTTGCCGACAACGCTGATCTTTTTCGCCTCGTTCTCGGCGAAGCTGCCGCCGATCACCGCACCGCGGCAGATGCGGCAGTCCTCGCCGACGATGGCGTGGCGGATGATGGCGCCGGACTCGATGACGACGTTCGGCATGATGACGCTGTCCTCCACGATGGCGCCCGACTCGACGGTGCAGCCGGTGGAGATGATCGAATGCGTGATGCTGCCGTAGATCTCGCAGCCCTCAGCAATAAAGCTGTTGATGTTCTTTGACTCTTTGGCGATGAAGCTCGAGGGCATGGCGTAGTTTCTGGCGTAGATGCGCTGGCCCTTTTCGCCGTTGATGTTGAAGGCCGGCTCCGTGCCCAGCAGCTCCATGTTCGCCTCCCAGAGGGAGTTGATGGTGCCGACGTCCTTCCAGTAGCCGCGGAACTCGTAGGCAAAGAGCTTGTGTCCGCTGTTCAGCAGGGCGGGAATGACGTTCTTGCCGAAGTCGTTTTCGGAGGTCGGGTCCTCCTCGTCCGCGATCAGGAATTCGCGCAGGACGCTCCATTTGAAGATGTAGATGCCCATGGAGGCGTTGGTGCTCTTCGGGCGCTTGGGCTTTTCCTCAAATTCGTAGATCGCGCCGTCTTCGGTCGTGTTCATAATGCCGAAGCGGCTGGCCTCCGCGAGCGGGACGGTGCGCACGGCGATGGTGCAGTCGGCGTTCTTCTGCTCGTGGTAGCGCAGCATGGCGGCGTAATCCATCTTATAGATGTGGTCGCCGGAGAGAATGAGCACGTTGTCGGGATCGTAGCGCTCGATAAAGGGGATGTTCTGGTAGATCGCGTTTGCCGTGCCCTTGTACCACTCGGACTTTTTGCTGCGGGCATAGGGCGGCAGCACCTGCACGCCGCCATGCGAGCGGTTCAGGCGCCACGGCTGGCCGTTGCCGATATACTCGTTCAGCTCCAGGGGCTGATACTGCGTGAGGATACCGACCGTGTCGATGCCGGAATTGACACAGTTGGAAAGCGGGAAATCAATGATGCGGTACTTTCCTCCGAAGGGTACGGCGGGCTTTGCGGTATTTTCCGTCAACACCATCAG
>CAMEMX010000114.1 GCA_945927915.1 uncultured Clostridia bacterium | reverse complement strand
AAGGGTGATATGTACATCTGGAAGGATCGCAAGCGCTTTCTGGGGATGCCGCTGAGCTTCACGCGCTATGCCATGAGCAAGGATCGGTTGTTCTTCTCGGTCGGCTTTTTCAGCGTCCGCGATGAGGAGGTTCTGCTCTACCGCATCCGCGACATCAGCATCAAGCGCACGCTCTGGCAGCGCATTTTCGGCGTCGGCTCGATCAATGTCGTCTCCGCCGACAAGTCCACGCCGCAGCTCACGCTCAAAAACGTCAAGCACCCGCTCGACGTCAAGGAGCTGCTGCACTCTAACGTCGAAGAATGCAAGATCCGCCGCCGGATGCGCATCGGCGAGATGATGGCCGACGTCCACGACGAGCCGGATGACGATTCCGACCTCGACGATTTTGACGACGTTCCCGACGTAAACTGAGGCAAGTGCGCCGCATTTGTCTGCCGTCGTTCCAACCGTTTTGTGAAAGGAGCTTTCTTTGGAGGCACTGTTTGACAACCTGATCGACTTTTGCGCGGGATTCCCTGAAGGAAACTGGATGTATCTTGTCATGTGGCTGATCGGCGGGGCGCTGATCTACCTTGCGATCGCAAAGGATATGGAGCCTTCGCTGCTGCTGCCAATCGGCTTCGGCGCGATATTGATGAATCTGCCGGGTGTCAGCCTCGGCGTGGATGCCGCCGGCAACGCCGAGGGTATTCTCGGCCTGCTCTACCGCGCGGGCATCGCCAACGAGCTGTTTCCCCTCGTCTTGTTCATCGGCATTGGCGCGATGATCGACTTCGGCCCTCTGCTGTCGAATCCAAAGCTGATGATCTTCGGCGCGGCGGCGCAGTTCGGCATTTTCTTTACGTTTTTTATGGCGAGCCTGCTCGGCTTTGACATCCGCGACGCCGCCTCCATCGCCATCATCGGCGCGGCGGACGGGCCGACCTCCATCGTCGTCGCCAACACGCTCGGCAGCAGCTACATCGGCGCGATCACTGTCGCGGCCTACTCCTATATGGCGCTTGTGCCCATCGTGCAGCCGCCGGTCGTCCGCCTGCTCACGACAAAGCAGGAACGCCGCATCCGAATGCCCTATGCGCCAAGAGAGGTCTCGCGGACAACGCGCATTCTCTTCCCCGTTCTCATCACGATCATCACGGGCATCTTCGCGCCGGACGCGGTGGTGCTGATCGGCTTTCTGATGTTCGGCAACCTCATCCGCGAGTGCGGCGTGCTGAATTCCCTTTCGGAGACCGCGCAGAAGGTGCTCGCCAACCTCATCACGCTCTTTCTCGGCATCTCTATCGCAGCAAATATGTCTGCTGAACGCTTTCTGCGCGTCGAGACGCTTCTGATCATGGCGCTCGGCCTCGTCGCCTTCATTTTTGACACAGCCGGCGGCGTTCTGATTGCCAAACTGATCAATCTATTCCTGCCCAGGGAGAAAAAGCTCAATCCCATGATCGGCGCAGCGGGCATCTCCGCGTTTCCCATGTCCTCGCGCGTGATCCACAAAATGGGTCTGAAGGAAGACCCGCAGAACTTCCTGCTCATGCACACCGTCGGCGTCAACGTCTCCGGGCAGATCGCCTCGGTCATTGCGGGCGGCCTGATTCTGCGGCTCGTGCAGACGATCGGATAAGGAGGACAGGATATGCCGCTGTTTTTGGAAATCGCCGAACGCCCGGCTACCTGGCAGGAGGCGCTCCGACTGATGGGCATCGGCTGGGGCTCGATCTTTATCGTTATTCTGATCATCATGCTGACGATCGCCCTGCTGGGCGCCGCCGGAAAAAAGCGCAAATAAGTGCAAATTAACGAAAAACTCCCACCGAAAGGCTTCTTTCGGTGGGAGTTTGTTTGCTGATTCTCAGAACTCCAATTCCTCGTCGTCTTCCTCGTCCTCGTCGAACTCGAACTCCAACAGCTCGTTGCACTTCGGGCAATGGATGGATTCCTGCAGGATGGTATCCTCGTCGAGATGAAGCACCTCGCCGCAGGACGGGCAGGTCACGTCATAGATGACTTTCTCGTCATCCTCGTCATCCTCTTCGTCCTCGTCGTCGAACTCGTAATCGTCCTCGTCGTCGAAGTCGTCGTCTTCCTCGTCGTCCTCGTCCATCAGGAATTCCTCGATGGCGTCGAGATCCTCTTCGATCTCGTCCAGCTCGTCGGAAACCGCGATGGCGTTTTCCTCCAAATCGCTGATCGAGGTGGTCATCTCGCCGAGCAGATCGACGATACCCGCGATCATTTTGCCCTCGGCAGATTCCTTGTTGAGGTCGAGGCCGTCCATCAGGCCCTTCAGATACGCCGCTTTTTCAGAGAGAGTCATTGTTGTTCTCCTTTCCGGTTGCGTCCGCTTACGCCTTGGCTCTGCCAAGATACTCGCCGGTACGCGTGTCGATAGAAATCTTGTCGCCTTCGTTGATGAACAGAGGCACCTTGACCTCAGCGCCGGTCTCGACCGTGGCGGGCTTGAGGGTGTTGGTGGCGGTGTTGCCGGCGAGGCCCGGCTCGGTCTTGGTGACCTCAAGGTCTACAAAGTTGGGCGCTTCGACGCCGAAGACGCTGCCCTTGTAGGACAGGATGGTGCAGGTGTCGTTTTCCTTGACGAACTTGAAGCTGTCGTCGAGCACGCTCTCCTCCACGGGGACCATCTCATAGGTCTCGCCGTCCATGAAGTAGTACAGGCCGCCGTCGTTGTAGGAATACTCCATCTTCTTGCGCTCGATATATGCGGTGGGATACTTGTCATTCGGGTTGAAGGTCGTCTCGGTGACGCCGCCCGTGATGACGTTGCGCATCTTGACGCGGACGAACGCAGCACCCTTGCCGGGCTTGACGTGCTGGAATTCGATGATCTGCATGACCTTGCCGTCCATGTCGAAGGTGACGCCGTTTCTAAAATCGCTGACAGAAATCATTTATTTGTCCTCCTATTTTTCCCCTGAAGGGCTGTTGTATACCATACAGGCAATAATACGGATATATTTTAACCGATAATTATGAAAAATGCAAGCATAATCCTCACAGGATCAGCAATTCTTTCGGACTTTTTGTAATATCACGGCAACCGTCGGCCTCAAAGACGACAACATCCTCGATGCGCACGCCGAATTTATCCGGCAGATAGATGCCCGGCTCGGCGGAAGCGACCGCGTGCAGCGGCATCGGATCCTCGTTGCGCAGGTTGCAGTTCGGATTTTCGTGGATCTCCAGACCGAGGCTGTGACCGTAGCCGTGGCCGAAATACTCGCCGTAGCCCGCTTCCCTGATGACATTGCGCGCGGCTTCGTCGATCGCCTTGCCGCTCACGCCCGCCCTGGAGACAGCGATGCCGGCAAGCTGTGCCTTTAAGACGGTGTCATAGACCTTCTTCATCTCGTCCGTTGCATAGCCGAGGGCAACCGTGCGCGTCATGTCGGAGCAGTAGCCCTGGTAGAGCACGCCGAAGTCCATCGTGATAAAGTCGCCCTTTTGGAGCTTGCGGTCGCCGGGCACGCCGTGCGGCATACTCGTGTTCGGGCCGGAGACCACGATCGGATCGAAGGACAGACCCTCGCCGCCGTTTTTATACAGGCAGTAGATCAGCTCCGCCGCAAGCTCCTTTTCGGTCATGCCCTCGCGGATGCGCGTGCAGACCTCGGTGAATGCGCGGTCGGTGATCTCCTGCGCCTTGACCATGCGGTCGATCTCCCACGGCTCCTTCGAAGCGCGGAAGGCGTTGATCTCCTTCTGGTACGGCACGAACTCCGCCTTGAGCTTGTCGCGGAAGGCGTTGCATTCCGCGACCGTCAGGTAGGCTTCCTCAAAGCCGAGGGTCGTGATGCCGAAGTCCTTGATGGTGGCATTCAGGCAGTCGTAAAGGCCGCGTCCGAAGTCGATCACCTCGAAGTCCTTGATGTTCTTCTGGGCAGACTCAATATAGCGGCTGTCGGTAAAGTACCGCGCGCCGTTCTTGCTGACGATCGCATAGCCCTCGGCAATGTCGAATTCCGCCGCGTACATCCGACTGTAGCGCGAGGTGAGAAACAAGCCCTGCACCTCATCGGTCAGAACGGAGCGGTATTTTTCAAGATTTTTCATGGTTTTACTCTCCTTCTATGCGCCATTGCCAAAAACGGCACCTCAAAAATGTGGCGCAGCTTCAGCAAAATGGTGTGATTATGTATGGATCGGACGGCGATGGCGGTCACGCCCGCCAGATTTGCGCCGAGGACATCGGTAAATATCTGATCTCCGACCAAGGCGGTCTGCGTTTTGTCCGCGCCGAAGCGCTGCATGGCAAGGCGAATGCCCTTGGGCGACGGCTTTGCCGCGTGCGTCTGGCAGGCGACACCGTAGCGCTCAGAAAACTGCGGAACGCGCGACTTGTGGCTGTTGGAGACGATGCACAATTCGATGCCGCCGCGCCGAATTCTTTCGAGCCAGTCGAGCAGCTCCTGCTCCGGCACATCGGTGGTATACGGCAGCATCGTGTTGTCAAAGTCCATCAGCAGAAGGCGAATGCCGCGCTCAGCCAGAAATTCCGGCGCAATGTCGGTGATCTTCGGGAAAATAAATCTCGGTAAGAATGATAGCATACTTCTCCCCGTGGCTCCATAAATTTTTTACACGGAGTATTATACCACCGAAAAGGAGGTTTGTCTATTGCCTTTCCCCGTCTATTTTGCCTCGAATTGGAAAGAATCTGTGAACGATCCGCGAGTTTTGCCCGCGCAGTACGGCTTCGGCTTCACACGCGACGGGGTGCTGCGTCTGCCGGAGCGGACGGTTCCCAACGCGCTGCGGATCGTCGACGACGCAATTTTGCCCGAACGAATGCCGGACGCGGCGGCATTTGCGCGACTCGCCTCCCTGTGCAAAAACGGCTGTCTGCTGGATTTTGAGCGCAGGCCAACGCCGGTACACGCCGCGATTCTGCGCGCCCTTGCGCCGCTGCTTGGCGGCGCGCCGCTCTTCTCCGCGCCGGAGCGGTTTCTGAAGGTCTGTCCTGCGCTTGTGCCCCTTGTGACTACGCCGGACAGATGCGCAAACTGGAAAGATTTCGTCTCGCAAGCCGGCAAACGCCATCCAAACGGCTGGGTGCTGGAGCTGATCCCGCGAAAGGACACCGTCCGTCTCCCCTTTGCCGCGCAGAGCAGCGGGGAGCTGCGCGACGCCGTGTGCCG
>CAMEMX010000113.1 GCA_945927915.1 uncultured Clostridia bacterium | reverse complement strand
CACGTCGCTTCGCCCCTCCCCTCCATGGAGAAAAAACCAATTGACACGGGAAAAAAATGGCATTATAATAGGTCTATTGAGGCGGCATTTGCCGCAAATAAAAGGAGGATAATTATGGCAGGCTTTTGTACCAAATGCGGCAGACCGCTTCCGGAAAGCGGCGTCTGCCCCTGCACCGTGCAGGAAAATCCGGCTCCGCAGGGCTATGCTCCCCAGCAACCGAACGCGCCGCAGGGCTATGTTGCCCCGCAGTACAGCACCGCGCCGAGCAAGGTCGGCATGGCGGTCGGCGGCTCTCTGAAGAACCTTCCCAACCTTCTGGTCGGCTATTTCCGCGACCCCGTCGGAACGACCCGTCTGGCTGCGGAAAAGAAGGACCTCGCGGGCGGCCTGATGATGATGGCCATCTCCGTGATCGTCACGCTGCTCGGCACGCTGTTCTTCGGCCTCGTGCAGCTCAACTATTGGAGTTTCGGTGACTTCGTCCTTCCGTGGCTCGGCGTCACCTTCCTCGGCCCGATCGTCGGCTACGGTCTGACCATCGGTATGTTCTACATCCTGACCGCCATCGCCAAGATGCGCGTGGACTTCCGCGCCGTCGTCGCCGCCACCGGCGTCAGCAGCGTGCTGGTCGTCATGCTTCTTGCCGTTTCCATGCTGCTGAGCATGATCTCCCCGATCGTCTTCGAGATCTTCGTCATCCTCGCCTGCGGCGCCTGGATCGTCGGCTTCTTCACGACGGTCTTCCAGGTCTTCGGCATCAAGATGAACATCATCAACACCGTCGTCGTCGTGCTCGGCATCGCCGTCGCGACCTACGCCGTGGTCGAGCTGATCACCTGGCTTGCGTTCAACGCCAACAACTTCACGCTCTTCACGCTTTTGACCTGAGCTGCAGCGAAAAGATCCCGACCGGGACGAGGCTTTGCCTCCGTCCCGGTCGGGATCTTTTGCCGATATGAGGGAAATGGGGTCGCCGAAACGGGCGGCCTATCCGCCCATGCACGTCCGCCGCAGCAGGCGCACCGTCAGCTCCCACAGCGTCAGCCGCTCGACCGCCGCCGACGCGATGATCGGGATCTCGGCCAGCGTCCGCCCGTCGGCCTCGATCGTCATCGTGCCGAGCTGCTGTCCGGCGGCGACCGGCGCGGTCACCTCCTGCGCCACCGTGACCGTCTTCGTCACCCGCGCAAGCTCGCCCTTGCCGACCAGAATGGGCGACGACGCCTGCAAAACCGGCGTCACAAGCCCCTGCACGCCCAGCTTCACCTGCACGGGCGCCAGCGGCTCCGGCGTCTCGGCGCTGACGAGGGCGTAATTCGCAAAGCCGTAGTCCAGCAGCGCCTTTGCCGACTGGAACCGGTCGGCGGAGCTGTCGCAGTGCAGCACGACCGCGATCAGCTCGATGCCGTCGCGCTCGGCCGAGGCGGACAGGCAATGCCCGGCCGCCTTCGTGCAGCCGGTCTTCAGCCCCGTCGTGCCGTTGTAAAACCGCACGAGCTTATTCGTGTTCGACAGGCCGAACTGCCCGCCGCGCACGGTGTCCATCCAGATGGTCGTGTACTTTTTGATCTCCTCATGCCGCAGAAGCTCGCGCGACATGACCGCGATGTCATAGGCGCTCGTCAGATGCTCCGCGGCGTTCGGCTCGTCGTCAAGGCCGGTGCAGTTGACAAAATGCGTGTCCTGCATCCCCAGCTCCGCCGCACGCGCGTTCATCAGCTCCACAAACGCCGCCTCGCTCCCGGCGACGTGCTCTGCCAGCGCGGTCGCGCAGTCGTTGGCGGAGCTGACGACGACGGATTTGAGCATCTCGTCCATGCTCATCTGCTCTCCGACCTCCAGATAGACCTGACTGCCGCCCTTGCCGGCTGCCGTTTCGGACGCCGTGACCATGTCGTCCCACGAAATGCGCCCGCTCTCCAGCGCCTCCATGACCAAAAGCAGGGTCATCACCTTCGTCACCGAGGCCGGCGCCAGCTTTTCGTGCGCGTTCTTCTCGAAAAGCACCGTCCCTGTCGCCGCGTCCATCAAAATCGCCGACGGCGCGGCTACCTCCACGCCCTCGGCCCGCGCCGCGGGCAGGACGCACGCCGCGAGCGCAAACGCCAAAATGATCGCCAATATCCGTTGCTTCATAAAAGATCCCCTCCGCTTCATCGCAGTACAAGCGTATGAGGCGGAGGGGATCTTTATGTTTTCAGCGCAGGAATTTTTTGGCGACGCGGGCAAACGCGGCCTCGTTGTCCGCGCCCGCGATCTCGACCTGCAAGGGTCGGGTGAAGTTGATGGTAAACATTTCCATAAAGCTCTTGGCGTTGACCGTGCGGTCGCCGTCGAGCACCTGCACGGCATAGGGCTGCAGCGTCGCCAGTCCGACGAACTCTCTGACGTCGCCCAGGGAGTCGAAATGTACTGTCATGTTAATTCTCCGTTTCGATGATTCACGATTTCCCGGACGGGAAAAATAGGGTCTGTACTTTTTCGGGAAAGACTGCTACAATAGTATTGTACCATATTATACTGTGGAATTGCACAAAAAATCAATGCACTTTTTGTGCAATTTTTCAGGCTTCCCGACCCACCTTTTTTGGAGAATTTGTATGAGATTTCATTGCTATACCCTCGGCTGCAAGGTCAACCAATATGAAACGCAGGCGATGGAGCGCCTGCTCGTCGCGCTGGGCAACGCGCCCGCGCCGGAGAACGAGGCCGACGCCCTGATCGTCAACACCTGCACGGTCACCGCCGTTGCCGACCGCAAAAACCGCACCCTCATCCACCGCCTGCGCCGCGAGCACCCGGACGCCGTCCTCGGCGTGTGCGGCTGCTACGCGCAGGTCAGCACCGACGACGTCGCCGCCATGGGCGTGGACGTCGTCTCCGGCAGCGGCGGCCGGGACGAATTTGTCCAGCTTCTTTTGCAGGCGTGCCGCGAGCGCGGGACCGCACCCGTCGTCGCGGTGGATGCCGCCCTGAAGCGCCGCGACTTCGAGCGCCTGCCCGCCGGCGGCCTGCGCGAGCGCACCCGCGCCATGCTCAAGGTGCAGGACGGCTGCAACAATTTCTGCACCTACTGCATCATCCCCTACGCGCGCGGGCCGGTGCGCTCGCTGCCGCTTGCCGAGGCCGTCGCGCAGGCGAGGGCGCTGGCGGAAGCCGGCTACCGCGAGATCGTCGTCACGGGCATCGAGATCGCCTCGTGGGGCTGGGATCTGCGCGACGGCAGCAGCTTTGCCGACCTCGCCGAGGCGCTGTGCAACGCCGTGCCCGAAACGCGCGTCCGCCTCGGCTCGCTGGAGCCGCGCGTGGTGGACGAGGCGTTCTGCCGCCGCCTCGCCGCCTGCCCGAACCTCTGCCCGCAGTTCCACCTCAGCCTGCAAAGCGGCAGCGACACCGTCCTCAAGCGGATGCACCGCAAGTACGATTCCGCGCGGTTTTTTGAGAGCGTGACCCTGCTGCGCAAGTTTTTCCCCGGCTGCGCCGTCACGACCGACCTGATCGTCGGCTTCCCCGGCGAGACGGAGGAGGAATTTGCCGCGTCGGTCGCGTTCGCCGAACAATGCGGCTTCGCCGCGATGCACATCTTCCCCTATTCCCGCCGCGCGGGCACGCCCGCCGACGCGATGGACGGTCAGATCCCCAAGGCGGTCAAGGCTGAGCGCGCCGCCCGCGCCGGACAGATCGCCGCGCGCCTGCGCGAGACGTTTGACCGCGCCCTCGTCGGCACGGTGCAGGAGGTGCTCTTCGAGCAGCGCGAAGGCGAATACTTCACCGGTCACGCGCCGAGCGGCGTCAAGGTCTGCGTCCGGGAGGAAACGGCGCAGAACGAGCTGCGCAGCGTGCGCATCGACGCCGTGCTGCCCGACGGCGTCCTCGGCACGCCGCTGTGACGGATATTCTTCCACCGCGCCGCGCAACCGCCGCCCGCTGCAATGAATAGAAATTATAATACTTGTGAATACAACTGAATATTGTGAATATTTCGCTCTATCCGCACAAAAAAGTTGCAAAATCGCTCCCGCTGTGGTACACTATAAGAAAGCGTTTACTACGAACGAAGGGGAGATCATTATGTCGATCAACGTCAGAAGCGAGATACGCCCGCTGAAAAAAGTGCTTTTGCAGCGCCCCGGCAGCGAGCTGGAGCAGCTCGTGCCGAACTCCCTGCAGCAGCTCCTGTTTGACGACATTCCCTATCTGCAGGGCGCACAGGCCGAGCATGACTGCTTCGCCCAAACCCTGCGCGAGCATGGCGTCGAGGTCGTCTACCTGACGGATCTTGCCGCCGAGACCCTCGAACGCAGCAAGGCGCTGCAGGAGAAGTTCGTCGCGGACTTCATTCTGCGCAGCGGCTACGTCGCCAACAGCTACCGCGAGGCGCTGACCGAGGTGCTGCTCGCCTCGCGCGACGCCCGCGAGCTGGTCTGCAAGACGATGACGGGCGTGCGCTTTGACGAGCTGCCCATGCACGGCAGCACGTCGCTGGCCTCCCTGCGCAGCGACCGGACGCACTTCGTCCTCGACCCCATCCCCAACCTCTATTTCACGCGCGACCCCTTCGCGTCCATCGGGCGCGGCGTGTCGCTGCACCGGATGTACTCCGTCACGCGCAACCGCGAGACGATCTACAGCGACTATATCCTGCACTATCATCCCGATTACGCCGGGAAAGTGCCATTTTACTACACACCCGACGAGCCGTTCAGCTTAGAGGGCGGCGACATTCTGAACCTCAGCGCCGACACCATCGCCGTCGGCATCTCGCAGCGCACCATGCCCGAGGCGGTCGAGCGTCTGGCGGGCAACATCTTCCGCGACGAAACGGCGCAGATCCGCCGCGTGCTGGCGCTGGACATCCCCAGCCGCCGCGCGTTCATGCACCTCGACACCGTGCTGACGCAGGTCGACTGCGACAAATTCCTCATCCACCCGTCCATCCTCGAATCGCTGCAGATCTTCGAGCTGACCCCCGCCGCGCGCGGCGGCGTGACGGTGCGCCATCTGGACGAGCCGATCGAGCAGGTGCTGGCCGAGGCGACCGGCGTCGAGCGCGTGGAGCTTTTGCGCTGCGGCGGCGGCGACCAGATCGCGGCACAGCGCGAGCAGTGGAACGACGGCTCGAACGCGCTGTGCATCCGCCCGGGCGTGGTCGTGGCCTACGACCGCAACTATGTGACCAACGCGCTGCTGGAGGAGCGCGGCGT
>CAMEMX010000112.1 GCA_945927915.1 uncultured Clostridia bacterium | reverse complement strand
GCGCACACCACACCTGTTCACTATTCACTATTCTCTATTCACTATTCTCTATTCACCAAAAGAAAAACAGCCATTCACCCTTAGTCCTTTGCCCTTCACTCTTAGCCTTTCGCCCAAAAAAGACCGAACGGACGAGCCGTTCGGTCTTTCCTGGAACAATTTACGCCTGCGCGGCGGTGATGATCGCCATCTTGTAGACCTCGTCGGCGTTGCAGCCGCGGGAGAGGTCGTTGATCGGGGCGTTCAGGCCGAGCAGGATCGGGCCGTAGGCTTCATAGCCGCCCAGACGCTGGGCGATCTTGTAGCCGATGTTGCCCGCCTCGATGCACGGGAAAACGAAGGTGTTGGCATAGCCGGCGACGGGGGAGCCGGGGAACTTGAGCTGACCGACGACCGGGGAGACGGCGGCGTCGAACTGCATCTCGCCGTCAAGCGCGAGGTCGGGCGCCAGCTCCTTCGCCTTCGCGGTGGCGGCCTGCGACAGGCTGACCGTGCCGCCCTTGCCGGAGCCCTTGGTCGAGAAGCTCAGCATGGCGACCTTCGGGTCGATGCCGAAGAGCTTGGCGCAGTTGGCGACCTCGACGGCGACCTCCGCGAGCTTGTCCGCGGCGGAGACGACGACGTTGCCCTCCTTGTCGAGGGTGTCCTCATAGGAGATGTTGATGGCGCAGTCGCCCATGGCGATCTTCTCTTCGCCGCGCACGAGGATGAAGCAGGACGAGACGAGATGTGCGCCGGGCTTGGTCTTGACGAGCTGCAGCGCCGGACGGACGGTGTCGGCGGTGGAGTAGGTCGCGCCGCCGAGCAGGGAGTCGGCGTAGCCCATCTTGACGAGCATCGTGCCGAAATAGTTGCCCTTGGCGAGGGCGTCGCGGCACTGCTCGGCGGTCATCTTGCCCTTGCGCAGGGCGACCATGGTCTCGACCATTTTGTCCATCTCGGGGTAGGTGGCGGGGTCGAGAATCTCCAGACCCTCGATGTCAAAGCCGCATTCTCTTGCCTTGCCGGTGACGACGTCGACGTTGCCGACGAGGATCGGGGTCAGGAAGCCCTCCTGCTTCAGACGGGCGGCGGCCTCCAGAATACGCGCGTCGTGGCCCTCGGTGAAGACGATCTTGCGCGGTGTTTCCTTTAATTTTTCGATCAGACGGTCAAACATGATGTTCCTCCTATTTTTCGGGCGAATGCCCGATTTTTCCCATCTATTATATATCCTCTGCGGCGGGAAAATCAAGTGTTACGGCAAAATCGGAGCGGATTTCGACGGTTTTTTCGCTTATAGGGTGGGAAAAGCGCAGCGACGCGGCGCAAAGCTGCTGCGAAAACAGCCCGTGCGCCGCCGAAAACGCCCGCGATGCCGCCGTGCCGTACTGCGGGTCGCCCAGAATGGGGCAGCCGAGGTGGGCGCAGTGCAGGCGGAGCTGGTGCGTCCGCCCGGTCAGGGGGTGCAGCTCCAGAAGCGCGGTGTCCGGCGAACGCTCCAGCACGCGGTAGCGCGACCGGGCGGGCTTGCCGTCTTCGCGGACGCAGCGCAGCAGGCTCGTTTCGCTCACGCGGGCGATGGGCGCGTCGACGATGCCCTCGGCCTCCGGCGGGCAACCGAAGACGGCGGCGCGGTAGGTCTTTTCGATCGCGCCGGATTTGGACATTTCGCACAGCTTTGCGTGGACGTGGGCGTTTTTGGCGAGCAGGACGACGCCGAAGGTGTCGCGGTCGAGGCGGCTGACGGGGTGGACGGCGCAGGGCTGGGCGGTTTTTTCATAGTAGCCGAGCAGGAAATTGGCAAGCGTGCCCGTGTTGCGCGAGAAGGACGGATGCACGAGCATCCCCGCGGGCTTGTCCACGGCGATGAGGGCGTCGTCCTCATATAAAATATGTAAGTCGCCCTCCTGCGCGGGGTAGTCGGGCACGTCCTCGTCGAGCCGGACGCGCACGACGTCGCCGGGCTTCACGGGGAAGTCCGTGTGTGCAATTTCGCCGTTGACGGTGAACGCGCCGCGGTATTTCAGCCGCTTGACAAGCCCGGACGACAGCGCAAGCTCCCGCCGAAGGATCGACAGGAGCCTGGCGTCTCTTTGACTGGTGCAGGACAGCTCCATCAGCGGGCCTCCGCGACGAGCTGCGGCGCGATGAAGTGCTCAAGGCAGTAGCGCATGATGGCGCGGCGGGTGACGATGCCGATAAAGGCGCCCTTGTCGTCGACGACGGGGACGAAGTTCTGGTCGGTGGCGCGCAGCAGCAGCTCCTGCATATCCGTCGAGACGGACACGGGCAGATTGTCCTTGCGGTGCCCGATGGACATGATGCCGTGCTCCTCGGTGTCGCGCAGATCCATGCAGCACAGGTTCTTGACCGCCCACAGCAGGTCGCCCTCGGTGAGCGTGCCGCAATATTCGCCGCAGCGGTTGAGGATGGGCAGGGCGGTGTAGCCGGAATGCTCCATGCGCTCAAGCGCCTGGCGCAGGGTGTAGTCGTCGTAGAGGTAGGAGCAGGACGCCTTCGGCGTCAGGAAAAATAATAAGTTCAAGAGAAACCTTCCTTTTTTGAGAAGTGAACGGGTGTTGTGTGCTTTGCACAATTCAAATGTAGGGTGGACACATGTGTCCACCGCGCAGTACAAACGAACAGATTTGTACGCAGTCGGTAGCTCCACGGCGGGGGGGACGTTTGCGAGCGCCGCCTGTGGCGGGAGGAGCGAGCAAAAAGGAGTGGCAGAATCAAGGCGATTGGCGAGCGTGCTTCGCACGCGATGACAGAGCCGCTGATTCAACAGAACATGCCCCCGCCCTACAGGGTCTTTACACCATTCAGTATAGCACATTTTACCGTCGAAGTCTGTTAAGAAAATATGAAAATGAAAAACGCACCGGAGAAAATCTCCGATGCGTTTTGTGCAATTTGCCAAGTGCTTACGCGGTGGGCTGGTTGGCGTCCTCGATGATCTTGACGAACTTCGCCGGGACGAGGCTTGCGCCGCCGATCAGGCCGCCGTCGATGTCCGGCTGCGCCAGCAGCTCATAGGCGTTCTTCTCGTTCATGGAGCCGCCGTAGAGGATGGTGGTGGCGCGGGCGTTCTTCGACCCGAAGAGCTTGCGCACGACGACGCGGATGAGCTGGCAGACCTCTTCGGCCTGCTCGGGGGTGGCGGTGCGGCCGGTGCCGATGGCCCAGATCGGCTCATAGGCGATGACGACCTTGCGGATCTTGTCCTCGGGGATGCCGGCGAGGGCCAGCTTGATCTGCATGGTGATCCACTCCTCGGTGATGCCGCTCTCGCGCTGCTCGAGGCTCTCGCCGCAGCAGACGATGGGGATGAGGCCGGCTTCGAGGACGGCCTTGACCTTGGCGTTGACCTCTTCGTCGGTCTCGCCCATGGCGCGGCGCTCGGAGTGGCCGAGGATGACGTACTTGCAGCCGGCGTCGGTCAGCATGGCGGTGGAGATCTCACCGGTGTAGGCGCCGGAGGGGTTGGCGTTGCAGTTTTCCGCGCCGATGCCCACTCTCGTCTCGCGCATGGCGCGGACGGCGGCGGGGATGCAGACGGCGGGGACGCACAGCGCGATGTCGCACCAGCGGCCCTTGGGCAGCATGGCCTTCAGCTCGGCCATGAACGCCTTCGTCTCGGACGGGGTCTTGTTCATCTTCCAGTTGCCTGCGATCAGGGTCTTACGGTATTTTCTGTTCATGGGAATATTTCTCCTTCAAACTAATTCAGACGGTGTTACTCAGGGAAGCGCTCTTGCAGATTGTTCAGGGATTTCGGTTACTTGTCCTGCAGGCAGGCGATGCCGGGAAGCTCCAGACCTTCGAGGAATTCAAGGCTTGCGCCGCCGCCGGTGGAAATGTGGGTGATCTTGTCGGCAAAGCCGAGCTGCTCGCAGGCAGCCGCGCTGTCGCCGCCGCCGACGATGGTCACGGCGTCGGAATCGGCAAGCGCCTGCGCCACGGCGATGGTGCCGGCGGCGAGGGTCGGGTTCTCGAACACGCCCATGGGGCCGTTCCAGACGACGGTCTTGGCGGCCTTGACGGCGTCGGCGAACAGGGCGCGGGTGGCCTCGCCGATGTCCAGACCCTCCATGTCGTCGGGGATGGCGTCCGCGGCGACGGTCTTGACCTCGATGGGAGCGTCAATGGGGCTGGGGAAGCCGGCGGCGACGACGGTGTCGATCGGCAGCAGGAGCTTGACGCCCTTTTCCTCGGCCTTCTTCATCATGTCGCGGCAGTAGTCGATCTTTTCGCTGTCGAGCAGGGACTTGCCGACGGAGTAGCCCTTCGCGGCGAGGAAGGTATAGGCCATGCCGCCGCCGATGATGAGGGTGTCGACCTTTTCGAGCAGGTTGTTGATGACGTTGAGCTTGTCGGAGACCTTCGCGCCGCCTAAGATGGCGACGAACGGACGGGTCGGGTCAGCCAGCGCCTTGCCCATGATGGAGACTTCCTTCTCCACGAGGTAGCCGCAGACAGCGGGCAGATAGTCAGCCACACCTGCGGTGGAGGAGTGGGCGCGGTGGGCGGTGCCGAAGGCGTCGTTGACGAAGATGTCAGCCATGGAGGCCAGCTCCTTCGACAGCGCGGGGTCGTTCTTGGTCTCGCCCTTCATGTAGCGGACGTTCTCAAGCAGCATGACCTCGCCGTCCTTGAGCGCAGCGGCCTTTGCCTTGGCGTCCTCACCGACGACGTCGGCAGCCATGATGACGGGCTTGCCCAAAAGCTCACTCAGACGGTCGGCGACGACCTTCAGAGACAGCTCCGGCTTCCACTCGCCCTTGGGCTTGCCCATGTGGGAGCAGAGGATGACGCGGGCGCCGTGGTTCATCAGGTATTCAATGGTGGGAAGGGCGGCGACGATGCGCTTGTCGCTGGTGATCTTGCCGTCCTTGGTGGGGACGTTGAAGTCGCAGCGGCACAGCACGCGCTTGCCCTGTACGTCGATGGATTCAACGGACTTCTTGTTGTAGTTCATGGTGTACCTCCTAATAATAAATGCGGTTGCATGGTTTAACAAATAGAGCAGTGAATAGTGAATGGTGAATAGTGAATAGTGAATAACTGTAGTGTTCGCTTCCGCGAACGTAATTTGAAATGTAGGGATGGGGCATGCCCCATCCGTTCCGCGAAGCGGCAGACGGTGAAAACAGGCAGGCTTGTACGCAGTCGGTAGTTCCTGCACCGGCGCGCCGGGTCGTCTGCGCAGCCGTTCGCGAGGAA
>CAMEMX010000111.1 GCA_945927915.1 uncultured Clostridia bacterium | reverse complement strand
GTATCCTTACATATCGAACGGCTCCATGCTGAGGACGGGGTGACCGACCTCGCTCAGGAAGGCGAGCAGCTGCTCGGGATCGTCGGTGCAGACGGTCTCGTCGGCGATCATGTCGGTGAAGTTGTCGACGCCGTACAGCTCCTTGGCGGTCGCGTCGAGCTTCTCGCGCATCTGCTCCTTGAGGTCCTTCGGCAGCCAGACGATGCGGCCGGGGCCGCCCTCGGCGGCGATGAACTTCTTCGAGGCGATGAAGTGCTTGCCGTGGCCCATGAAGCCCGGCGTCTGCACGCCGCCGCCCGTCATGGACGCCATCTCGGAGAAGGTCATGCCCAGCGGGGTCATGCCGGTGTGCTCACGGCAGGTGATGACAACGCCCATCGAGCAAGGCTCGACGCCGCAAATGCACTCGAAGCAGCCGCAGGAGGTCATCGGATCCTGGAACAGGGAGTACAGCGTGACGTGCTCCAGCGCGCCGTGGGAGTACTTGTTGACGGCCTCGTCGACGTCCTCGTAAGCACCGAGGCGCTCGTCCACGCACTTTTCCTTGGTGACGACCTGGCAGGGACCCTGCGGGTCAAGCTCGTTGGTCGCCTTGGCGTCCAGCCACGACACGGCGCCGCACAGACCGAGACGCTCGGGCGTGACGATGCAGACGTGGCTCGGGGAGAACGCCTGGCACATGATGCAGGAATAGAAGACGGGCACGGATTCGTCGGTCATGGAGGACAGACGCTCGTCGCGCTTGTCGAAGATCTCGTTCGCGGCGGCACGCAGCGCCTTGTTCGGCTCGTCGCCGACGACGATGCGAACCTGGCACTTGTCCACGACGGTGTCGAATTCGCTCTTGATCTTGGCGTAGAGCACCTCGCCGATGTGCTTGAAGCGGAAGCCCGCCTCAAAGTCGGCCTTGCTCACGCGGATGCGGATCATGTCGCGCTGGCCGGTGTGCATGACGCCCTCGACGCAGTTGAGGAACTGGTGGATCTTGCGCTCGAAGACCGGCTCGAAGTCGGGCTGCATCGCCTTGCCCGCGACCTCGACGGTGTAGGACAGGGAGATCTTGCTGCCGACGGGGATCTCGTCCATCTCCGGGCCGTCGACGATGATCTTGTGATCCTCGATCTCGGACGGCTCCTTGGTGACGACCAGCTCGAAGCAGTCCTTGCGCGAGCCGTCGACCTCGACCTGCATATCGCCCTTGCGGATGATCTCGCCCTCGAAGGCGGAGGAGAAGGAGACGGGGATGTCGATGTTCGTGACCTTGAGCTTGATGCCGCGCGCCTCGATGGAGGTATCGATCCAGTCGCGGGTATTCTCGTTGATGATGAGGGACTTGGGAACGGCCCACATATCGTCCGTGTCGTTGGTGATGACGGGGAAGCCCATCTTGATGGCGCCGGCGCCGCAGGCGACCACGATGTCGCTCACGGGCGCGTAGGCGTTGACCATGGCGTTGATGCGGTCGAAGGTGTAGCGGTGGAAGCCGTCGGCGTCGCCCGGCTCGAGGGCGCCGAAGATGAAGCCCGCGCGGACGACGAGGGAGATGATGTGACCGACGGACCAGATGTCGTTGCCGACCGGCACGACACGCACGCCGAAGTTCATTTTATATTCCTTTTCGACGAGCTGGTCGATGATGCCGCCGATGAGGAAGACGAAGATGCCGCGGGACTGGTAGCCCTTGACGGTCTCGACGGCCTCTTCCGCCGAGGGGGCCGCGCCGATCATGACGGCGAAGCCGGGGATGTCGCCCGTGACGAGCGGGACGCCCAGCTCACGCACCTCCGCGTCGGCGAAGTGGCCGTGGTAGACGGTGCCGGCGTAGGGCTCGGGGCTGCGGGCGTACTTGCACGCCTCGATGACCTCGGCGGCGATGGCGGTGCCGACGCCGGAGGAGAAGATGGAGGCGGTGCGGTTTTCGCGCGTCATCATCGCGCGGATGTCGGTCATGGCGGCCTTCAGCTCGCCGAGGGTGGTGACCTTTTTGCCGAGATAGGCGTAGATGCAGGCGAGGTAGTAAGCGGTGGAGGGCATGGTCATGGGAGCGCTTTCGCCAAGCTCCGCGATGACGGCGTCCAGCTCCGCCTCTGCCTTGGCGAGCATCTCGTCAGAGCCGCGGAATACGCGTTCAAAAAGTGCCATTATCGTTTCATCCTTTCAGATCTGTTTTCGGGAGAGTATTTCGATGCCCGCAAGACCCGTGTAGGGCGGGGGCATGCCCCCGCCGCTTCCGCGAAGCGGCATTGGTACGGGTTTCCGATATTGCAGAGCATAGGTTTTCTGCCACGGCGGGGATATATCCCCGCCCTACAAGGGGTTTTTACATTGCGTCGAGCCTGGCCTTGATCGCGCGGATCTCCTCCAGCGCGGCAGGTGCGCAGTCATAGGGCGACGCGCCGCGGCGGTCGGCGTCGATGACCTCGGCGCTGTAGCTGACGAAGCCGAGCAGGTCTTCCTCGGGGATGCGCGCGCGGATGAAGTCGCGGTCGGAGTCGTCGCGGATCTTGTTGGCAACGACGCGCACCTTCGTCACGCCGATGTCCCGCGCAAGCTGCTTGATGCGCGTGTAGGTCTGCACGGAGCGGGCGCCCGGCTCAATGACGACGATGAACTGATCCATGCAGCTCGCCGTGCCGCGGCCGAGGTGCTCCAGGCCGGCCTCCATGTCCATGATGACGACGTCGTCCTTGCGGAACACGAGGCTGGACAGGATCGCCTTGAGCATGACGTGTTCGGGGCAGACGCAGCCGGTGCCGCCGACGTCGACCGTGCCCATGACGAGCAGCTTGACGCCGCCGACGTCCCGCGAGAGCTTATCCGGCAGGTCGGACACCTGCGGGTTGAGCTTGTAGAAGGTGTTGCTTTCGTTCGCGCCGGTGCGCTCCTTGGCAAGCTCCTTCATCTTCGACACGGGGACGATGGAGTTGACCTCTTCTTCGCTCAGGCCGAGCGCCAGACCCAGATTCGCGTCCGGGTCGACATCCGCCGCGAGGACGGGACGGCCCTCGGCGGCGTAGAGCCGCGCAAGCGTGGCGGCAAGGGTGGTCTTTCCGACGCCGCCCTTGCCCGTGATGGCGAGCTTCATATCAGATGCCCAGCGCGGCGCGCTTTTGCTCGATGCGCTCGATCATCAGGTCGCCCAGCTTGTCGATGTCCAGCTCGACGGTGTAGTTGGCCTCGACCCAGTCCTTGACGCCGTGCTCGCCCTGCAGCAGGGCGGTGACTTCCTCGCTGCCCTTGGTGTAGGGGTCAACGCCGAGGAAGGTGTCGATGCCGGTGGCGACGACGTAGTTGCCGATGGAGACGGCCTTTTCGCTCATCCACTCGGGCGCGCAGCCGACGACGGGAACCTGCGAAATGTTGACGCCCCAGTCCTTGGCGATGTCGGAGGCGAGGATCATCATACGGGAGATGTCGACGCAGGAGCCCATGTGCAGCACGGGCGGGATGTCGACCAGCTCGCACACGCGCTTCAGGCCCTCGCCGCAGAGCTCCTTGGCGGCCTTGTCCATCAGGCCGGCCTTTGCCGCGGCCTGCGCGGAGCAGCCGGAGACGATGAGGATAATGTCATTTTTGATGAGCTTTTTCATCAGCTCGATGTGCGCGGTATCCGGGCGCACCTTGGGGTTGTTGCAGCCGACCATGGCAACAGCGCCGCGCAGGACGCCGGACTTGACGACGTCGACGAGGGGCTTGGTGGTGCCGGTGACGTCGACATGGCTGTTGGTCACGCCGTCGAGGCAGGTCTTGATGGCCTCGACCGAGTAGCCGACGGTCGCCTTGGTCTTGAGCTGCGGGATGTTGACCATGCTCTGGTCGCGATTCTTAAAGTTCTCGATCGCCATCTTCACGATCGCCTTGGCGTTCTCGCCCGCGTTTTCGGAGCTGAAGCGGATGAACTCGGAGTCCGGCATCCGCGCGATCGGAGAGGTGGTGATGAATTTCGTATGGAAGCACTTGGACAGCGGGCCCAGCGCCGGGAAGATGCACTGCACGTCGACGACGATGGCTTCGCAAGCGCCCGTCAGGACGACGTTCTCCTGCGACAGGAAGTTGCCCGCCATGGGGATGCCGTGGCGCATGGCGACCTCGTTGGAGGTGCAGCAGACGCCGGCGATGTTGATGCCCTTGGCGCCGACGCTCTTGGCCAGAGCGATCATTTCGGGATCGTTGGCATAGAAAACGATCATCTCGGAGAGGGAGGGATCGTGGCCGTGCACGATGATGTTGACCATATCCTTCTCCATGACGCCGATGTTGGCGGTGGTGTCGACGGGCTTCGGCGTGCCGAACAGGACGTCGGAGAACTCGGTGCCCATCATGGAGCCGCCCCAGCCGTCGGACAGGCCGGCGCGCAGGGACTGGCGGATCAGCGCCTCGGGCAGGGACGAGCAGCCCATGTGCGTCATGTGCAGCGACTGCGAGACCTCGCGGTCAATGGCACGCGGGGCGATCTCGGCGGCCTCCCAGAGCTTCTGGGTGTGCTCCGGCGCACGCTTCAGGAAGCGCTGCGTGCCGAAGGGCTTGCCGTATTCCATCAGGCCGGTCTCGGCGACCTCGTGCGCGAGGTCGTAAATGTCGCGGCCCTCGGTCTCGATGCCCCATTCGGTGGCGATGCGCTTGAGCTTTTCGGGATCCTTGACGGTGTAGTTGCCGCCTTCGCGGGTGCGGTACAGGGTGTGGCAGATCTCGCGGCCGTGGTCGGAGTGGGTCGCGGCGCCGCCGGCGGTGAAGCGCAGGTAGTTACGGCCGACGATGCCGTGCACGTCGCAGCCGCAGATGCCTCTGGGCGCTTTCGGCGTGATGCGGCACGGGCCCATCGAGCAGATGCGGCAGCAGGTGCCGGCCTCGCCGAAGCCGCAGTGCGGGGTCTGGTTTTTCACGCGCTGCTGCCAGCTATCCGCGCCGACCTTCTTGCCGTTTTCCAGCAGGGAATCGGTCGCCTGCTCCATCTGTTCGACTGTGATGTAGCGTTCTTGGCTCATAGTAGATACATTCCTCCTGTGTTGTTTTCAGGCACAAAAAATGCACGATGCGGGAGCATCGTAATATGAAAGCGCTTTCTCCGGCTTACGGAGCGGTGCGTTTTCAGTGGGCATTAAGCCCAAGTTTACCGATATAATTCTACCAATAAAGCCCCGCAATGTCAATGGTATTTTCCGAAAAAGCGACGTTTTTTGCACACCAGGGGCAAAAAAATTCCATCCCCCGGAAGGGGATGGCGGGAGCCTTCCGTCCATGTCATTGCGAAGCCAGTGCGCACACTGGCTGTGGCAATC
>CAMEMX010000110.1 GCA_945927915.1 uncultured Clostridia bacterium | reverse complement strand
CTTAGGAGGCGAATGCTCTATCCAACTGAGCTACGGGGGCGTGTATGAAGCGGTTATGGGGAGCTCCACGGGCGCGATGCGCCCGTGGAGTTGAGAGACCGGAAGTGCAGACCGGGGCAGAAGGCGCTCTCGTCCGGGCTGTAGGTTGTGCTCACGTCTGCATGGTCAGGTGGCGCTCTCGTCCGGGCGGGCGGAATCGAAGAGGCTTTCTGCCTGCTCCGGGATCAGCTCGCCTTTCATGCACGCGACGAACTGGCCGTGGCTCATCGTCTCGTGCGCGAGCAGGAACTCCGCGACCTCGTGCAGCTTGGCGAGGTTATCGCGCAGGAGCTGCGTGCAGCGGGCGTAGGCGGCGTCAACGACCTTCTTCATCTCGGCGTCGATAGCGCCGGCGGTCTGCTCGGAGTAGGACTTGGTGCGCTCGTAGTCGCGGCCGACGAAGATCTCGCCGTCGTTGTCGTAGGTCACGGCGCCGAGGGCGTCGCTCATGCCGTATTTGGCGATCATGTCGCGGGCAAGACGTGTGGCGCGCTGCAGGTCGTTCGACGCGCCGGTGGAGATGTCGTCGAAGATGATCTGCTCTGCGACGCGGCCGCCCAGCAGGGCGACAATCTCCTCGCGCATCTGGTTGCGCGTGAGGTGGCTGTGCTCCTCCTCCGGCAGGCTGATGGTCATGCCGAGCGCGTTGCCGCGCGGGACGATCGTAATCTGGTGGACGGGGTCCTGCGTGGGCAGGAAGTACATCGCGATGGCGTGGCCCGCCTCGTGGAAGGCGGTGATGCGCAGATCCTCCGGGAGCTTGACGCGGCTCTTTTTCTCCGGGCCGGCGACGACCTTGAGGATGGCGCTTTCCAGCGTGGACATGGTGATGACGTGCGGCTCCTGCCGCGCGGCGGTGAGCGCCGCCTCGTTGAGCAGGTTGGCAAGGTCGGCACCGGTGAAGCCGCTGGTGGCGCGGGCGATGACCTTGAGGTCGACGTCGTCCGCCAGGAGCTTATCCTTCGCGTGGACGCGCAGGATCTCCTCGCGGCCCTTGACGTCGGGCGGGTTGACATAAATCTGGCGGTCAAAGCGACCGGGACGCAGCAGGGCGGGGTCGAGGATGTCGCGGCGGTTGGTCGCGGCCATGACGATGACGCCCTCGTTGCTGCCGAAGCCGTCCATCTCCACAAGGAGCTGGTTGAGCGTCTGCTCGCGCTCGTCGTGTCCGCCGCCGAGGCCGGCGCCTCTGTGGCGCCCGACGGCGTCGATCTCGTCGATGAAGATGATCGACGGAGCGCCCTTCTTCGCCTGCTCGAACAGGTCGCGCACGCGGCTGGCGCCGACGCCGACATACAGCTCGACGAAATCAGAGCCGGAGATCGACAGGAACTGGACGTTCGCCTCGCCGGCGACGGCCCTGGCGATGAGGGTCTTGCCCGTGCCCGGAGGGCCGACGAGCAGGACGCCCTTCGGGATCTTTGCGCCGACGGCGCGGTATTTCTGCGGGTCGCGGAGGAAGTCGACGATCTCCTCCAGCTCAGCCTTTTCCTCATCGGCGCCGGCGACGTCCGCGAAGGTGACCTTCTTTTCGCCGCTGCCGATGCGGAAATTCGCCTTGCCGAACTTCATCGCGCCGTTGCCGCCGCCGTTTGCGCGGGCAAGCAGGAAATACAGCGCGAAGATCATCAGCGCAGAGATGACGAGGTAGGGCAGCATCTCCAGATACCACGGCGTAGGCTGGATGGGCACGAAGTTATACTCCTTGATGACGCCCTCGCGCTGCTGGCGCTCGTAGACGCCGGAGAGGTCATCGACGAAGATATCCACCGAGGCAAGCTCATGGCGCAGCTCGACCGGGCCGTTATCGGTGCGCACCGTGAGGGTCAGCTCGCCGTCCTCCCAGACGAAGGACTCGACCTTTTCCTCCAAAAAGAGGGTGCGCATTTCGGAATAGGTGATCTCGTCGCCGCGCTTGCTGTTCATCAGGCTGGAGACGACGAGCATCGCAGCGATCATAAGAAGGAACGTGAACAGGAAACTGAACCGTTTGGACGAATTATTCAAAGCGGGACTCCTTTATTTGGAATAGACCTCCGGCTTCAGGACACCCACGAAGGGCAGGTTGCGGTAAAATTCCTTGTAATCCAGCCCGTAGCCGACGACGAATTCGTTCGGAATGGTGAAGCCGATATAGTCCGCGGTGATGTCGACGCGGCGGCGCTCCGGCTTATCGAGCAGCGTGCAGATCTTCAAAGAGGCAGGCTCCATGCTCAGCAGACGCTTTTTGACAAATTCCAGCGTCAGGCCGCTGTCGAGAATGTCCTCTAAAATGATGACATGGCGACCGTGGATGTCCGTGGAAATGTCCTTGAGCAGGCGGACGTTGCCGCTGGTGGAGGTGCCGGAGCCATAGGACGAGACTGCCATGAAGTCATACTGGCAGCGGATCGGGGTGGCCCGCACCATATCCGTGAAGAAATTGACGACGCCCTTGAGAACGCCGACGAAGATCGGCTCCTTATCGGCGTAGTCGGCGGCAAGCTGCTTGCCCAGCTCGGCGATCCGCTCCTGAAGCTGTTTCTCGGAAATCAGAACGCGCTCGATGTCTTGAAGCATAGTGCATCTCCTCTTTTTCTATATAGATTCTATTTGAATGATCACGGCGGGCTCCCCCGCCGCGGGAATATACCTGACATCCGCCCCGATGCCCGCAACGGCCAGCACATTGCTGCCGCAGGCAAGCACCGCCGTCACGCCGCGCTGCGCACGCGGGATGCGCCGCTCGATGAACAGCTTTTTCAGCGTTTTGGTGTGTACGCCGTCGGTGGACATTCTGTCTCCCGCCCGGCGCGGGCGCAGGATGCTTTGCGTTATCATATCATATTTTATTGCAAAACGGAACGGGGTATTTGCAATTTTTTTGAAATTTTCCGTGATCTCGCAGGTGATTTTAAGGCCGGGGACGGGCAGGACCGTCTCGCCGGGAACGGACAGCGGCGTTTCGGGAAAGCTCTCCGGCGACGGGCGTGTCAGCTCGAGGCCGTCGTAGCGGCGACGGGCGATGACGCCGCCCGGCAGGTCGCACTGCGCCGAGGGGGCGGGCGAGACGAGCAGCGCCTGCAGCGCGGAAATATGGGCAAAGGACACGTCCTGCGGCAGGAGGCGGCGCGTCATCAGACGCAGCGCCCTGCGTTGCAGCACCTCCGGCGCCTCGCGCAGCGGTGCGCAGGCGAAAACGCCGTCCTCCTCCCGCAAAAGCGCGGCGGCGAGGCTGTCCAGATACGCGTCCTCCTCGCGCAGGAGGCGCGACTGCGTGGTCAGGCGTTCGGAAAATCGCGGCGAAAGCGCGTTCAGCTCCGGCAGGACGCGGCGGCGCAGGCGGTTGCGCGTGCAAAATTCCTCGGCGTTGGTCGAATCCTCGACCCACGCGATACCCTCCTCGCGCAGAAACGCGGTGACCTGTTCCCGCGTGACGGACAGGAGCGGCCGGACGATGCTGCCCCGCTGCGGCGGAATGCCGCACAGGCCGCGCAGGCCGCTGCCGCGCAGCAGGTGCAGCAGCACCGTCTCGGCGTTGTCGTCGGCGGTGTGCGCCGTGGCGAGCTTGTCGCAGGGAAGCGCCCGCAAAAAGGCGTAGCGGCATTCGCGGGCGGCCTCCTCAAGGCTCTGCCCGTGGTCTTTGGCGTACTGCGCGACGTCGGCGCTGCCGACGGTCAGGGCGATGCCGCGCCCGGCGCAGAAGGCGCGGACGAACGCCTCGTCGCGGTCGGCCTCCGCGCCGCGCAGACGGTGGTTGAAGTGGGCGGCGGAGACGGTGATGCCCAGCCCGGCCTGTAAAGAATGCAGACACCACAGCATCGCCATGGAGTCTGCACCGCCGGAGAGCGCACAAACCACCCGGTCCCCCGCCGAAAACAGTCCTTCCTCCCGGCAGAAGCGGGCGACCTCAGCCTTCATTGTGGCGCCACTCCCTGTCGGCGAAGGTGGTGAACTGCGGGAGCCATTGCAGCTCGATCGTGCCGGTCTCGCCGTGGCGGTTCTTCGCCACGATGCACTCGGCGACGTTCTGCTTCTCCGTCTCCTTATTGTAATAATCCTCGCGGTAGAGGAAGAGCACCTCGTCCGCGTCCTGCTCGATGGCGCCCGACTCGCGCAGGTCCGAGAGCATCGGACGCTTGTCCTGACGGCTTTCGTTGGCACGCGAGAGCTGCGACAGGCACAAAACCGGCACGTTCAGCTCCTTGGCCATGATCTTGAGCGAACGCGAGATGTCCGAGACGACCTGCTGGCGGTTTTCGCCGCCGTAGGTGTTCTTCGAGCCGGAGGAGGTCATGAGCTGGAGGTAGTCGATCACGACGAGGGCCAGATCGTCGATGCGGCGGCAGATGGCGTTCATCTCCGCGACGGTGACGGAGGGGTTGTCATCCACGCGCAGGTCGGTCTGCGAAAGCGCCGACGAGGCGATGCCGATCTTGCCCCATTCGTCCACGGTGAGCTGACCGGTGGTGAGCTTTTTGTTGTCGACGAAGCTCTCGTTGGCAAGCAGGCGCGTGACGAGCTGCTGCTTGGACATTTCCAGCGAGAAGAACGCGACGGTCTTCTTGGGGTATTTTTTTGCGACGTTCAGCGCAATGTTCAGCGCCATCGAGGTCTTGCCCATGCCGGGACGGGCGGCAAGGAGCATCAGGTCGGTCTTGTTCAGGCCGCTGATGAATTTGTCGAGGTCGCGCAGACCCGTCGAGATGCCGGAGATCTCGCTGCCCGATTCGGAAAGCTCCGTCAGACGGTCGAAGACCTTCAGAAGGATCGTGCCGACGTGCTCGAGCGACTCGTTCGTGTTGCCGCGGCGCAGGGCATAGATCTGCTTTTCCGCGGCCTCGAGCATATCCTGTGCGCTGCCCGCGCCGTCGTAGACCGTGTCGAGAATGTTCGACGCGGCGTCCGTCAGTTTGCGCAGCAGGGACTTGTCCCGGACGATCTGGGCGTACTGCTTGACGTTTGCAGCCGTGGGCGTGATCTCCATGAGCTGCATGATGTATTTGGTCGAATTCTGCTCATCGTAGACACCACGCTCGCGCATTTTGTCGAGGACGGTGACCGGGTCGATGACCTGCGAGTAGCTGAACATCTCGTAGATCGTCTCGTAGATGTCGCGGTTGGTTTGCAGGTAGAAGTCGTCGGGGCGCACCATGCCGATGACGTCGTTGACGCAGCGGCTGTCGATGAGCATCGAGCCGAGGACGGATTGCTCCGCCTCCAAAGAGTGCGGCGCCTGCCGGCCGAGAATGTCCTCCATGGGTGTGTCCCTCCTTTGACGAAAAGTGAAT
>CAMEMX010000109.1 GCA_945927915.1 uncultured Clostridia bacterium | reverse complement strand
AAGGCGAACCGGTAGTGCAGGTAATTCTCGCGCGGCTCTTCGAGGATCTCCAGCTCGGTCAGCAGCGCCTGGGCGCTCTCCCAGTGCGGCAGGACGAGCGTCCCGGCCACGCCGTCATAGAGCATCCGCGCCAGAAGCGAGAACTGCGTGTAGGCCGTCTCGCCGTAGAACACGCCCTCGCCCTCGAACGTGCGCGCCATGCGCGCGATGTTCGTCACCGTCCACAGCCCGTCCGAGCGCGGCTCGACCTTGTACTCGCGCCGGAAGCGGATGCGCAGCGACTCGGGGTCGTTCTGCCAGACATAGTCACGAAACTGCATGGCAGCCATGTTTTATCCCTCCTGTCCGGTGCCGACGGTGCGCGAGGCCGCCTGCACGACGCTCTCCTCCATCAGGCTCACGCCGACGCTGTTGCGCACGCTGATCGAGGCAAACTCACAGCCGCCGAAGGTGATGGTCTCGGCGTCGCCGCAGATCTTCAGCGTGAAATCGTGCAGACTGTGCAGGTCGAACGGCTCCGGCACGGTCACGTTGTCGAGCAGGACGCGCCTGAGCGTGACCGTGTAGTGCAGCGTCCCTGCGATGATCGCGCTGGGCGGATTGACGCCGATGGAGCGGACGGGCACGAGGTCGCAATCCGTCCGCTCGGTGAATTCCGAGAGCATCCCGATGCGCCGGTCGTTGATCTCCAGCCGCAGATGCGGCGCGACCGGGATCATGTATTCCTCCAAAAACGTCACCTCACATTGTTTCGGTCGGCTGGCAGACCACCGCCGTGAGCACGGCGGAGATCGTGCAGCGGTAGCAGTCGGTGTCCGGGTCGAAGCTCAGCGGCGTGACGCTGACGCGCTCGGCGCTCAGCTCGGAAAAGCCGCTGACCAGCAGGGAAAGCACCTGCTCGATGTATTCCGGGCAGCTCTCGCCGCCGCCCTGATAGGGGAAAAAGATGTCGAGCAGGGCGGAGAACGACTCGCGGTAGCCGAGGCAGCTCCTGCCGGAGGCGTCTGTGCCGACGAAGCTGTCGACGGCGGCGGGCACGCGCACGAAGTCCGAGACGCTCACGCACGTCAGCGGCGATCTCAGCCGCGGCAGGCGGCTGGCGGGGAAGGAGCGCTCGCAGTGCAGGCCGGCGCCGCGCAGCAGCGCCAGCAGCAGGTTGATCACGCGGACCATGTGTCGTCTCCTCCTCCCTCCACGCACAGCGCCCAGATGAACAGGCGCTTGCTGCCGTACAGAATGTAGTCCGCACGGCGGACGATGTAATCCTTGCCGTCAACGAGCAGGACGCTGGTCGGCTTGAGCGCCGCGCCGGGCGGCGCGATCAGCAGGAACTGTCCGCGGGCGACCTCGCCGCAGGCGGGGAACATACGTTCCATATTTTGCCAGCTCTTCGAGGTCACGAGCTGGAAGAAACCGCGAAAATAGTCGTATTTCCCCTCCGTATACGCCCTGACCGGCGTGCCGTAGCGCTCGATGAGGCGATCGATCAGCGCCTTCATGCCGTGACCCCGCGGAAGGCCGCCGCGCCGTGCGAGAACGGCGCGAGCATCATGAGCGCCAGCCGGACGCGGCGGTCGTTCTTCCCGTCAAAGGTGAGCTGCATCGTGCCGGCGCTCAGCGCCTGCAGGTTGTCGAAGCCGGACGCGTCGAGCATGGACATCGTCAGCAGCGCTGCCGCGACGATGAAAGTGGGCTTGATGTCCGCTTCCTGCACGTCGCTGCGCAGACGGCTGCGCAGGTAGGGCACGACGGCGTAGATCAGCGCCTCGGCGCGGTCGTGGTCCTCCTGCGACAGGGAACCGATGAGCTGTTCGGTCGTCTGCAGGATCTCTTCCTGAAGCGTCATTCGATGTACAGCACCTTCGAGGCGGCGTGGCAGATCTTGCTGAAGCCGCAGAGGGTTGTGATGGCGGCGCGCTCAAGCTGGCGGTCGATGAGCTTGTCGTATTCGACGCTGACGTCGCCGGACTGCACCATTTCGAGCGCGTAGCGGCGGTCGAGGGCGACAATGGCCTCGTCGGAGAGGGCGGGGCAGGTCAGCAGCTCCGCGCCGAGCGGGGTCGTGAGCTTGCCGGTGCCCTGGAAATTCAGGCCGGTCAGCGGGTTTTGCAGCTCCGGCAGCTTCAGGAGGTTGACCATGCCTGCCGGAGAGACGAGCATCGTGTTGACCTCATAGGGGTAAAACTGCGCCCAGAATTCGACGAGCTGGTCATATTCCAGCGTGCCGAGCGTGCCGCTGAGCGGCGCCGTGCCGACATAAAAGTCGGCTGCGCCGTCGGTGTTGCCGTCGCCGTCGATGATATAGCTCACGGCGTCTTTGACCTGCGAGGTGCGGATGTGCGCGCCGATCTGGCGCAGCATGACGGAGAAGAGGTCGAGCTTCTGGAAGCGCAGCGCCTCATAGGACGCCACGAGCATTCTGCCGTGCTTTTTCAGCCGGACGAGACTGTCGCGGGTGCGGATGGTGGTCGCCGGGATCGAGGTGCCCTCCATGATGTGCGCCAGCTCCTTGTCGTCGTCCGACGGCTCGGAGTAGACGCTGCGGTAGTCCATCGCGTCGATGTTGGTCACGGTCGCGACGATCGACGGCAGGATGTCGGTCTCCTCGATGCCCTGGCGGACGATGCGCGAGATGAACTCCGGGAAGAGGACGGAGGACTCGTAGGTGGCAAAGAATTTTTCCACCGGATCCGAGCCGGCGCCCTTGACGCGGATGTTGAAGCGCTTGAGCTGACGCTGGAACGCGTCCGTGCCCTCGAGCGCGGTGCCCTTGTAGGCTTCGGAGGGGTCGAGCGCCTCAAGCACCTGCGAGAAGCTCTTGCCGCTTTCGCGGTACATACCCTTTTCCAGATGAAGATTGTCAAAAGCCACAGTAAAAAACTCCTTTCGTTATCCGCTTACAGAAGCAGCGTGACGGTCTTGCTCGCGCTGCTGATTGCGACGATGAGACGCTTGACGGCGGTCGCGCTGACCTTGACGCCGCCTGCGCCGTCGGCGGCAAGGCCGACATAGCCGTAGGACGGCGTGGTGCCGGAGAAGGGCAGGGTGACAAAGCCGCGGAAGATGACCGAGCAGAGGGTGCCCTCCTGTCTGGCGGCAACGCCGATGAACTCGTCGCCGTCATGGCAGGGCGCGACCGACATTTTGGCGATCAGCTTGCAGGGAATGCCCGGGCTGAGGGTATTCGCGGTTTGAAATGTTGCGCATTCCTGCGCAATGCCTTCCATAGTAATCATAAAAATACCTCCGTTAGATCATGAATGCCGCTTCCATGGCGGCGGGGTGGTCGTTCGTGTTGGGCAGGATCGCGCCGGGCGGGAACAGCGCCGCGCTTTTTTTCGCCATCGCCGCCTTCAGGCGCGTCAGCTCCTCGCCGGACAGGGCGGAAAACGCCTTGCGCAGCAGCTCCTCCTCCGCGCCGAAGTCCAGCAGCAGCCCCAGCGCGACCGTCTCGTTCACGAGCGATTCGCGGCAGCTCCGTCCGAAAAGCGCGTCCTTTTCCAGCGCCTTGAGGCTGTCGCGCAGGTCGGGCGAGCCGTTTTTGTTGACAAGCTCCGTCAGTGTCATCGCTTCACCTCCCTCCGCAGCCTTCAAAACGCCGGCCTCGCGCTGCGCGGGCACGGCGACGAAGGAGAATTCGTACGCGTCCACCGGGTCGCGCAGGACGGCGAGGCAGACCTGCCCGTCGTAGCGCTCGCCCTTGCGGTGCGCGCACGTCCCGTAGTCCTGCCCGCAGACCGAGCAGGTCGCGCGTCCCATCGCGCAGCCGACGGAGACCTCCTTTTTGATGCCGCCCTCGATCTGTGCGATGAGGTCGGCATTTTTCTCCGTGCGCAGCATATAGCACCACGCGCGCAGGTAGGTCACCGCGCCGTCGCTGCAGACGTCCGTGTCAAAAATGCGGGCAATTTGCCGTTCGGCGGACCACTCATGGTCGATGATCCCGGTTTTGCCACGGAACAGGGCTGCCAGGGCGGGCAGGGCTGCGGTGTCGAAGCGCTCAAAGTCGCGGTCGGGCAGGTCGTCGCACAGGCGAACGCTGAAGCAGTAGACCTCCCCGGCCGTGAGCGGGGACTTGGTAAAGGCGTTGATCGCGGCAAGCTGCCCTTCGTCGGGCACGCCGGCGGACAGGACGCTTGCCTCCTTGCGGATGTTCAAAGAATCATTCCTCCTTCGATGTCAGCGCGTCCGTCTGGGCGCGCAGGAGCTGCGCCTGCGCCTCCTCGACGAGGTCGAGCAGGCTGATGTCGTCCCAGACGATGCGCGGCGCGCAGCCGCAGCCGTGCAGCCGCAGCCAGAGCGTGCAGACGCGCTCAAGCGCCGGCTCGACGGCGCGGCGGACGGCCCACAGCTCGCTCGTGAGCAGGTCGGCCTGCTGCTTGCTCATGCGCTCGGTGCTCGACCAGCTCAGGCCGAGCAGGAAGGGCGGCAGACCGGTCTTTGCCACGAGCTGCTCCATGATCTGCCGCACGGGCGTCTCGGCGTCGAGGATCTGCCCGTCCGCGCCGATGACCTTGACGGACACGTCGCCCACGGCGACGAAGTCCCGCACGACGCCGCTTTTCGCGTCCTGCATCGCCGCCGACCATTCGCTTGCGATGGTCTCCGCCTGGCGGTCAGCCGAGGCGTATTCCCCGCCGGAGCCGGGCTTGCAGACCACGGCGTAGCGGACGTTGCCGGCACGCTCCCAGTTTAGCCCGACGGTGCGGTAGATCTTGAGCAGGATGTCTGCAAGGAACGGCATACTGCGCAGCAGCGACACGCCGTAGGGGTTCTGCGGTTCGGGGTTGAGCGTGGTCAAAAGCAGCAGATTCTGGTACGGCAGGGGACGCACCGTGCCGTTTTTGTCCGGCGCGCAGATGACGGTGTCGAGCGGGCCGCTGCCCTGCTCGATCTGCACCGTCGTGACGTCGCCCCAGCACAGGGCGGCAAGCTCTCCGCCGCTGACGACCATCTCGCCGATGGCGCGCCCATAGGTCAGCAGGCTGTCAAGATAGGCGGCGAGGAAGCTGTGGATGCCGTACTGGCCGTATCCGCAGGGCACCGTGCGCAAAAACTCGTTCAGCGCCCGCTGCTTCTGCGCGCATTCGACCGTAAAGCCGCCGCACAGCCGCACGAGCTTGCCGATGGCGGCGTCGAGCAGGGGGATCGACTCGCGCATGGCGCGGTAGAGCCGCTCCTCCGCGCCGCCGAGCGGCGTCACGGTGCGCAGCGTGCCGAAGACCTCGTCCGTCCGTCCGCGTAGCTGCGTCGCCGCCGCAGCCGCCTGTTCTCCGCGTTTTTTCTTCATGCGATCACCTCCTTTCGCGCAAAC
>CAMEMX010000108.1 GCA_945927915.1 uncultured Clostridia bacterium | reverse complement strand
CGAACAAACAGATCGGTATGCAGTTGGCAGTTCCTGCACGCGGCTTACGGCATGCCCCCGCCCTATAGCGCAGCTCCTGCGCCCGCATACTTTGCTATGGCATCAATTTTCGTCCGGGAGCTTGTTGTGCTTCTGCTGCTTCATCCAAACGTTCATCACGAGGCGGTGCGGCAGGAGCTTCACGAGGCGCACCTGCATCCGCACGGGGAAGCCGTGGATCGAGACGTCCTTTTTCGTGCGATACAGATCCTTCAGCGCGGTCGCCATGACGTCCTTCGCCTCGTAAAACTTATTGTAATAGGTCACGGCATCGTTGCTCGTCTGCAATGCGTGGTCAAAAAACTCCGTCCTGACCCAGCCGGGATTGACCGACATCACGCGGATGCCGCGCGGCTTCAGCTCGCGGTTGAGCGCCCGCGAATAGCTCAGCACGAACGCCTTCGTCGAGCCGTAGACGTTGATGTACGGCACGGGCTGGAACGCCGAGAGCGAATCGAGATTCACGATCTTCGCGCCGCGCTTCATGTAAGGCAGCGTCAGCTCCGTCATCGCCACGAGCGCCTTGCAGTTCAGGTCGATCATCCGCAGGGAGTCCTCCAGCGGGATCTGGTCATAGCGGCCGAACTTGCCGAAGCCGGAGATGTTGGCGAGCAGGCCGACGTTCGGCTTCGCCGTCTCCAGGAGGTCCGCGTAGTGGCGCAGGGCGTCCGGGTCGGTCAGGTCGAGGCTGATCGGGCGCACCGGAAGGCTGACCTCGCTCTTGAGCGCCTCAAGCCGCTCGGCGCGGCGGGCGATGACCCAGAGCTCGTCAAACTGCTCCCACGCGGGAAGCTGCAGAACAAATTCGCGCCCCATGCCGGAGCTTGCGCCGGTGATAATGGCAATGCGTTTCATCGTGATCTCCCTTTCATTTTGTCATCTTATGAATTGCCGCGAGCGCCGCGTCCACCTCCGCCTCCGTCGTGCGGTAGCCGACGGAGAAGCGGACGACGCCCTGCGGGAAGGTGCCGAGGGTCTTGTGCGCCGAGGGTGCGCAGTGCATCCCGCAGCGCGTAAGGATGCCGAACTCCCGCTCCAGCCGGTCGGACGCCTCGGCGTTGTCGAGATCCGCGAAGTCCAGCGCGATCACACCCACACGGTCATTTAACTCCCATGTGCCCGCCAGACGCACGCCGCGCAGATCACGCAGGCCGTCCAAAAAGCGCCCGGTCAGCGCCAGCTCGTGGGCGCGGAGGGCGGGAACGCCGACTTGGTTTACATAATCAAGTGCAGCCGACCAGCCGTAGATGCCCGGCAGGTTGGGCGTGCCCGGCTCGAAGCGGTCGGGCAGGAAGGGCGGCAGCTCCTCGGAATCGGAAGCGCTGCCCGTTCCGCCCGCGAGCAGCGGCGTGAGTTGGGCGGCAAATTCCTCCGTGACGAGCAGGGCGCCGATGCCCTGCGGGCCGAGCAGACCCTTGTGCGCGGGAATTGCCATTGCGCTCACGCCGAACGCGCCGAAATCCACGGGGTAATGCCCCGCCGTCTGCGCGGCGTCGAGCAGGAGCGGGACGCCATGAAGTTTACATAATTTTCCGACCGCCGCCGCGTCCTGCACCGTGCCGCAGACGTTCGACGCATGGCACAGGACGAAAAGCCGCGGCCTTTCGCGCAGCATCTGCTCCGCCGCGGCAAGGTCGAGCCGTCCGGCGCGGTCGCACGGGACGCGCTCGAAGCGCACACCGCGCAGGACGAGCGGGCGCATGACGGCGTTGTGCTCCATGCTGCTGACCAGCACGCGGTCGCCCGCGCGGAGAAAGCCCAAAAGCGCAAGGTTCAGCGCGGCGGTCGCGCCCGAGGTGAGCAGCACGCGGGTCGGCTCGTCGTGGCCCAGAAGCGCACAGAGCTGCTCGCGCAGGGTCAGCGTGACGAGGCCGGCCTCCTGCGCCGAGGCGTAGACACCGCGGTTGATGCTCGCGCCGACGCTGTCGAGGTAATATTTCATGCGGTCACTGACGCCCGGCGCCTTCGGGAAGGACGTCGCGGCGTTGTCCAGATAGATCATGGCAGCCTCCGAAGCGTGTACTTTATTCATTATTATAGCACATCTGCGCGAATCCGCAATCCCCCTGCGGTTTTTGTTTTTATGGTTGACAGATGCCGCAAAAACCGTTATACTTAAAAAAGATAGACGCTTTGCGTCGGGAAAACGCGGGGTCTGCCCGCGAAAAAAGGAGAGGACAACATGAAAAAAGAAAGCTTTATCAAGCGCTACTGGCTGGTCGTGCTCTGCGGCCTGGTCATCGGCGCGGCAGCGGTCGTCCTGACCGCGCTCGGCAACCCCAAGAACATGGGCTTCTGCATCGCCTGCTTCCTGCGTGACATCGCCGGCGCGACCCACCTGCACAGCGCGGGCGTCGTGCAGTACTTCCGTCCGGAGATCGTCGGCATCGTCGTCGGCGCAATGCTCATGGCCCTTGTCGGCAAGGAGTTCAAGCCCAAGGGCGGCAGCTCCCCCATCCTCCGCTTCACCCTCGGCGCAGCGGTCATGGTCGGCGCGCTGGTCTTCCTCGGCTGCCCGCTGCGCATGGTAATCCGCATCGGCGGCGGCGACCTGAACGCCATCGTCGGCCTCGTCGGCTTCATCCTCGGCATCCTCATCGGCATTCTCTTCCTCAAGAAGGGCTTCTCCCTCGGCAGAGCCTACAAGCAGAGCAAGGTCGAGGGCCTGACCTTCCCGGTCATGCTCACCTTTGGCTTCATCCTGACCTTCATCGGCGTGACCTTCTTCGCCGTCAGCGAAAAAGGCCCCGGCTCCATGCACGCGCCGTGGTACATCGCCCTTGGCATCGGCCTGATCGTCGGCGCTCTGGCGCAGAAGAGCCGCCTGTGCATGGTCGGCGGCATCCGTGACGCCGTCCTGTTCAAGGAATTCGGCCTGCTGGCCGCTTTCGTCGGCATCCTCGTGGCAGTTCTCGTCGGCAACCTCATCACCGGCAACCTCAACTTCGGCTTTGAGGGTCAGCCCATCGCCCACACCGAATGGCTGTGGAACCTGCTCGGTATGACCGTCGTCGGCTGGGGCTGCACCCTGCTCGGCGGCTGCCCGCTGCGCCAGCTCATCCTCGCGGGTGAGGGCAACAGCGACAGCGCCATCACCGTCCTCGGCATGGTCGCCGGCGCCGCCGCCGCGCACACGCTGAAGACCGCCTCCTCCGCCGACGGCACCGGCGCCAACGGCCCCGTCGCCGTCATCGCCTGCCTCGTGTTTATCCTGATCGTCTCCGTGACCCATCTGAGAAAGGAGCAGTAAGCATGATCGACGCAAGAGGTCTGGCCTGCCCGCTGCCCGTCATTCAGGTGCAGCGCGCCATTGAAAAGAGCCATCCCGACACGCTGGAGGTGCTCGTCGACAACAAGCCCGCCGTGCAGAACGTCACGCGCTTTGCCAACCACGCCGGCTACGCCGTCGAGGTCAAGGAGCTGGAAGATGACGAGTTCTCCCTGACGCTGACCAAGGCATGACGGAATACCTCGCCACCTTCCACACCCATCTGGCCGCCCTGCGCTCGCACCGCGCCCTCACCGGCGCGGGGATCGCGGCGCGGATGGCGCCCGTTCCCCGGAAGATCTCGTCCTCGTGCGGCACCTGCGTGTTCTACACCGCAGACGCGCCGAGCGAGACGCTGCTCGACAAGGACACGGAGGCCGTCTACCGGCTCGATCCCGAGGGCGCCGTCAAGCTGATGGAATTTGAATGAAGCAAAGTACCGCCGGACGCCCGGCACGAAAAGCCCCGCCGGGTTCCCGGCGGGACTTGCTTTTTTGCTCGGATTGTGATATTCTAAACGATAAGAAGTCACGAAGGGGGGCTGTGCAGGCATGGCGTTTCTCTCCTCGCTCGCCGGAAAGGCGCTCATCACATTTCTGATCTCCATGGTGCCCGTCATCGAACTGCGCGGCGCCATCCCCTACGGCATGGCGCAGGGGCTTGCGCCGTGGGTGGCGTGCGCCGTCAGCATCGCCGGCAATATGCTGCCCGTGCCGTTCATTCTGCTGTTCGTACGCAAAATTCTGCACTGGATGAAGCGCTATCCCCGCCTCGGCCGCATCGCGGAAAAGCTTGAGCACCGGGCGGACAACCGCAGCGGACGCGTGCGCAAGTCCGAGGTGATCGGCCTGTGCCTGCTCGTCGCCATTCCCCTGCCCGGCACGGGCGCCTGGACGGGCGCACTGGTCGCCGCACTGATGGAAATGCGCCTCAAGCGCGCCCTGCCGACGATCCTGCTCGGCGTCGTGCTGGCCGGTATCGCCGTCACAGTCGTGATGGCGCTCGGCATCGAGGCGCTGAGCTTCCTGCACGGTTAAAAGATGTTTACGCAATATGTCGAAACGCCGCTCGGCCTGCTTTTGCTGTGCGCGGACGGGACGGCGCTCACAGAAGTGATTCTGGCGGAGCAGCGCGGGCCGGAAACGCCGAATGACGTTACGGCGCTCGCCGCCGCGCAGCTTTCGGAATACTTTTCGAAAAAACGGGAAAGCTTTTCCGTGCCCCTTGCGCCGCAGGGCACGCCCTTCCGGGAAAGCGTCTGGGCGGCGCTGGCTCTGATCCCCTACGGACGTGTCGTCACCTACGGGCAGCTTGCCGCCGCGTGCGGACATCCGCGTGCGGTGCGCGCCGCAGCAAGCGCGGTCGGCAAAAACCCGCTTGCCGTCTTTTTGCCCTGCCACCGCGTCGTCGCCGCGCGGGGTCTTGGCGGTTTTGCGTGGGGTCTTGCGGCAAAGCGGACGCTTTTGCATCTGGAAGGCGTGGAAATCCCGAAAAATTCTCCCGTTTCGCAAAACTTTCTCTTTACTTTTCCGTGAACTTGTGCTACTATATTTTGGCTGGCGTTCAGCCGGCCAAGTACCATTCCGCGCGCTCAGTTTTGGGGGCTCGCCCCGTGTCGGAGCATTCCGCCATCCCGTAACTTAGCCGCAGGAGAATTTTTTGAAAGGTGGAAACAACCATGATCCAGAAGGAAAAGAAGACCGCAATCATCGCGGAGTACGCGACCCACGAAGGCGACACCGGCTCTCCCGAGGTCCAGATCGCCATCCTCACCGCCCGCATCAACGAGCTGACCGAGCACCTGCGTGAGCACAAGCACGACAACCACTCCCGCCGTGGCCTGCTCATGATGGTCGGTAAGCGCCGCAGCCTGCTCGACTATCTTGCAAAGAAGGACATCAACCGCTATCGCGCCATCATTGCAAAGCTGGGCATCCGTAAGTAATAGCGCATCTATGGGCGGCCCGAGCGGTCGCCCATTTTTCACCCTTCCCCCGCGCACGGGAGCGCCGTTTAGCAGTTGAAGGCGCAGCCGA
>CAMEMX010000107.1 GCA_945927915.1 uncultured Clostridia bacterium | reverse complement strand
TCTGGATTTGAAATTCTCGTAGGCTCTCGCAAAGGCGACAGCCTCCCGGGCGCAGCCGGGCGTGTTGTCTCTGGGATAAAAGTACAGCACCACTTTCCTGCCCCGGTACTCAGACAGGCTGACAGGGTTTCCGTACTGATCCGACAAAGTAAACGCAGGGGCTATTGTTCCAACTTCCAACATTCCGGTTTCTCCTTTCATTTTCAGCCCGGAAGCTGTTTCTGCGCTTCGGTTCTGCGGCTGCCTCGCAGTCATCAGGCATATGCCATCCATAATAGGATTATATCAGAAACGCCCGCGAATAGCAAACGATGATTTGTTCCCGGCGTCCGCTTGCAGTCACGCGAGGCTGTATCTGCGCCTCTCTTTTCCCTCCACGCTTGCTTTTCGGTGCATTTTCCTCTATACTGTTTTCGGAAGCTCTGAGCATCCTGACACCACCATAGGAGAGAGACATATGGGAAGATTTGCTGTCATCGACACGGAGACGAACTGGTCGGATCAGGTCATGTCCATTGGAACGGTCATCGCAGACTCCGACACCTTTCAGCCGGTCGACGCCAAATATCACATTCTGCCCGTCGAGTGCCGGGTCGGCGGGATGTTTGAAAGCACCCTGTTCCTTGAAACGCCGGTGCAGCCCATCCTCTGCACCCGGGACGAGGCCGTCAGCGAGCTGCGTGTGTGGCTCCGTCAGCACGGCGTCCGCTCCGTCTTTGCCTACAATGCCTGCTTTGACTGCAACCATCTGCCGGAGCTGAGGGATTATGACTGGCATGACATTATGCGTCTTGCCGCCTACCGCCAGCACAACCCCAGGATCCCGCCCTGCGCAGACTGCTATTCCACCGGCCGGCTGAAGCGCGGCTACGGCGTGGAGTCCATGCTCCGCCTGCTTTCGGGCGACTGTACCTACCATGAGTCCCACAACGCTTTCTTCGACGCCATGGACGAGTTGGAGATCATCCGTCTTCTGGGCTGTCATCTGACCGATTATCCCCCGCTTTAAGCGCGGACAGGTTTTGCCCGGAACAGGCGTCGCAAAAATTATTGAAAAAAAGATTTTTCCTCTTGACTCTCACCCTGCGTCATAGTTTATCATTCATCTTGACGGGAGGGAATGCCATGAAAACCGTAAAAGAAGTCAGCCGCCTTACCGGTGTGAGCGTGCGCGCGCTCCACCATTACGACGCCATCGGCCTGCTGAAACCGACCCGGGTGACGGAAGCAGGCTACCGGCTGTATGACGATACAGCCCTGCGGCGGCTGCAGGCAATCTTACTGTTCCGGGAGCTGCAATTCCCGCTGAAAGAGATCAGGGAGATCCTGGATTCTCCCGAATTTGATCCCAAAGAGGCGCTGGCGCAGCAGATCCGGCTTCTGGAGCTTCAGCGGCAGCATCTGGACGCGCTCATTTCCCATGCCCGAAAAATTCAAACGACAGGAGTGACACTTATGGACTTTTCACCCTTTGACCGCAGTCAGATAGAGCAGTACGCCGCGCAGGCAAAAGCAAAGTGGGGCAAGACCGACGCCTACCGGGAATTCGAGCAGAAAACGGCAGGTCAGTCCCCCGCGCAGGCGCAGGAGGCTGCGGACGGACTGACGGACATCTTTGCCCGCTTCGGCGCGATCCGCCACGGATCTCCCGCGTCCGGGGAGGCGCAGGCGCTGGTCGCCGAGCTGCAGGGCTTCATCACCGGGCACTACTACACCTGCACCGAGCCGATCCTTCGCAGCTTGGGGCAGATGTACATCGCCGGAGACGCCATGACCGAAAACATCGACAAAGCCGGCGGCGAAGGCACCGCGGAGTTTGCCCATCAGGCGATTGAGATCTACTGCAAATAAGGCACAGGCCCGGGATCGCAAACGCAGTCCCGGGCTTGCTCTTTCCTGCGGGTATCACAATGCGGCGCATCATGCGAATCACACCCGGATCGCTTCGCTGTTCGAAAGCGCTTCGTTGCTTGCAGCGTCGCAAAGGTCCGGTTCAACGTTTTTCCCCCTCGATCTGCGCGCATTGCGTCGCCCGCTGCCGTTTCGTCTCCAAAAGGCCGTAGGTCTGATACATGGCAAGCATCTCCTGCAAGCGCAGCTTGTTCGCCATGAGCTGCCGGCAGGTCGCAGTCTTTTCCTTCCCCGCAGCCCTGAGCTGCGCCATTTTGCCCGACGCAGCCGCATATTCGTTCTGCACCGCCGTCAGCATTCTCTCAAATGCCGCCAGCCTTTGTTCGTTTTCCATCCTTCACACTCCCGCATATCGGAATTCGTCCTCACGGTTCGACCGCGTACGGCCAGTCGATGATTCCGCCGAATTCACGGACGTCGGTATAGCCCAGCTCCGCCAGCGCCTGCGCGGCATTTTTGCTCCGCCGCCCGCTGCGGCAGTAGACGAGGATCGTCTGCGCTTTGTCCGTCAGCTCGTTCTCCGCTCTGTCCCTGATCTCATAGTCCGGGATCAGAACGGCGCCGGGGATGTGCTTTTCGTCGTATTCCTCCTGCGTGCGCACGTCGAGGATCACATAACCCGTCTGTGTATCCATGATCTTCTTTGCTTCCTGTGCCGTGATCTGCATATAGGTCGCCTCCTGTTTTTCTTCCGTCGCTTGGCCGCAGGCGGACAGCAGCAAAAGCACGAGCGCCAGCGGCAGCAGCTTTTTCATGTTACCACGCTCCTTTGCTCTTATTCTACCATATCCGCGCCGCGCGGGAAAGTCCTTTTCTTCTGATTCCCTCGTTTTGGGGGATTCTCTTTTCTCTATCACCGTGCTATAATAAAGAAAAAACTGCAGGAGGACAAATCATGCGTAAAAATTTCGGTTCCAAAACCATGTGCTATCCGATGCCCGTCTTCATTCTCGGCACCTATAACGCCGACGGCACACCCAACGCGATGAACGCCGCGTGGGGCGGCATCAGCGAGGAGTCCGAGATCTCCGTCTGCGTCAGCGACGACCACAAGACAACCGAAAATTTCCTCGCGCGGAAAGCCTTCACCGTCAGCATGGGCACCGCCGATCAGGTCGTCGCGTGCGATTACGTCGGGCTTGTCTCCGGCAGCAAGGTCGCGGATAAGTTTGCAAAGGCCGGTTTCCACGCGACAAAGTCCGCCTTTGTCGACGCGCCGCTCATCGACGAGCTGCCCGTCGCGCTCGAGTGCGAGCTGCTCTCTTATGACGAGAAGACCTGCCGTCTGGTGGGCAGGATCGTCAATGTCTGCGCCGACGAGTCCGTGCTGGACGAGAGCGGCAAGATCGACGTCGCAAAGCTGCGTCCCATCACCTATGATGCCATGCACCACCACTATCTCGTGCTGGGCGAGAAGGTCGGCAACGCCTTCCGCGACGGTCTGGCGCTCAAGTAAGCCGGGGGAAACAAATGAATTTTCTGGAAATCGCCAACGCCCGCCAGTCCTGCCGGAGCTATGACGAGACGCGTCCCGTCGAGGACGAGAAGCTGAACGCCGTTCTGGAGGCGGCGCGTCTTGCACCATCGGCCTGCAACGCGCAGCCGTATCGTTTCACCGTCTGCCGCGGTGCGCTTGCCAAAAAGGTTGCCGCAGCGACGTCCGGCATGGGCATGAACCGCTTTGTTGCGCAGGCGCCGGTGCTGATCGTCATCTCCGAGGCGCCGTATAACCGCACGGCTGCCGTCGGCGCGCGGATGAAGGGCAACGACTACCGCTCCATCGACATCGGCATCGCGGCGGCCTATCTCACCGCCGAGGCCACCGCGCAGGGTCTCGGGAGCTGCATGATCGGCTGGTTCAATGACGAAAAGCTCCGCACGCTGTGCGGTCTGGACACCCCCGTCCGTCTGGTCGTCGCGCTGGGCTATGCCGCCCCCGGCGATCCCCTGCGCCCGAAGAAGCGCAAGGCCCCGGACGCGCTCGTGACGGAAAAAGAATAATTTTGCCGTATCCCGCACTTTACTTTTTCGACCGTTCCCGATACAATAGAGAAATCGAAACCGATTCAAGGAGGCTTCTTTATGGCACTCGGCACCCCGAAGGAATACCGCAATCAGATCATGTACTCGGTCTACGTCCGCAATTACAGCGAGGAGGGCACGTTTGAGGCCGTGCGCCGCGACCTGCCGCGCATCCGCGCCCTCGGCGTGGACATTATCTGGCTGATGCCCATCCACCCGTGCGGCGTGAAAAACCGCAAGGGCACGCTCGGCAGTCCCTACGCCATCGCGGACTACCGCGCCGTCAACCCCGAATTCGGCACGATGGAGGACTTCCGGCGCCTCGTGGACGACATCCACGCGCAGGGCATGAAGTGCATCATCGACGTCGTTTACAATCACACCTCGCCCGACTCCGTGCTCTCGCAGGCGCATCCGGAGTGGTTCTATCACAAGGCCGACGGCAGCTTCGGCAACCGCATCGGCGACTGGTCGGACGTCATCGACCTCGACTATAGCAACCGCGCCCTGTGGGACTATCAGATCGAGACACTCAAGCAGTGGGCGTCCGTGGTCGACGGCTTCCGCTGCGACGTTGCGCCGCTCGTCCCGCTGGAATTCTGGCTTACCGCACGCCGCGAGGTCGAGACCGTGCGTCCGGGCTGCATCTGGCTGAGCGAATCGGTCGAGCCGTGCTTCATCACGGGCACGCGTGCCGACGGCATCGCCTCGCTCTCCGATTCCGAGATCTATCAGGCGTTTGACATCTGCTACGATTATGACATTTTCCCCGATTTCCTGCGCTATCTGAAGGGCGAAATTCCGCTTGCGCAGTATCTCGACGCGGTGAACCGCCAGGAGTACATCTATCCGGCAAACTATGTCAAGCTCCGCTATCTGGAAAACCACGACCAAAACCGCGCAAAGCAGCTCATCCCCGATGAAAAGATGCTGCGCAACCACACTGCTCTGCTCTACTTCCAGAAGGGCATGACGCTGCTCTACGCCGGGCAGGAGGTCGGGCAGACGCATACGCCGAGCCTGTTTGAAAAGGACACGGTCAACTGGAACACCGGCAGGGACATCACACTGCTGCTGCAAAAGCTCGCCGGGATCAAGCGCCATCCGCTGCTGACCGACAGCAGCTACCGCGTGCAGGCGTTCGCGCACGACATCGTTCTGGCGCTGCACACGAAGGGCGGCAAAACGCTCGCGGGCGTGTTCTGCCTGCGCGGCGAGGCCGGCGCGATCGCCGTCGATCTGCCCGACGGTCAGTACCGCGACCTCATCTCCGGCGGTGTCGTCGAGATCCGTGCCGGACGCCTGGGCGTTGACGGCGAGCCTGTGATCTTTGAGGTATGAGCCATGCGGATGAGAAAACGCAACAATTTAGCCCCGCGCATGGAGGCGTGCTCCGCCATCTGGGTGCGCGACGGCAAGACGCTGCGCGGTGCTTGGCGCTCGCTGATGCCCGATGCACGGGAAATCCGTCTGGAGGTTGGCTGCGGCAAGGGAAAATTCACCGTCGAGACCGCCGCGGCTGAGCCCGATGTCCTCATCATCGCGGTCGAGCGCGTCAATGAGGCGATGCTGCTCGGCATGGAGCGCGCGCTGGAGATGGG
>CAMEMX010000106.1 GCA_945927915.1 uncultured Clostridia bacterium | reverse complement strand
ATTGCCGAGGGCGAATGCGTCGGCATCATGGGGCGCAACGGCTGCGGCAAGACGACGCTGTTCCGCCTGCTGACGGGGGAGCTTTCGCCCGACGAGGGCGAGATCACCGTCGCCGCGAACAAGCGCCTTGGCCTGATCTCGCAGATCCCGCACTATCCTGCGGGCTATACCGCCGGGGACGTCCTGCGCACGGCCTTTGCGCCCCTGGAGGCCATCCGCAAAAAGATGGACGCGCTGGCCGAAAAGCTGACGGCTTCCGCGCCGAAGGCGCTTTTGGACGAGTACGACCGCCTGAGCAACGCCTACCTGACCGGCGGCGGTTACGAGCAGGACACGAACATCGACAAGATCTGCAACGGCCTCGGCATTCCGCAGGCCATGCGCGCGCAGGAATTCGACCGCCTCTCGGGCGGGGAGAAGACCCGCGTGAATCTGGCGCGTCTGCTGCTGGAAAAGACGGACATTTTGCTTTTGGACGAGCCGACCAACCATCTGGATCTCAAGAGCGTTGAGTGGCTGGAGGAATACCTGCTCAAATTCAAGGGCACGGTGCTGACCATCTCGCACGACCGCTTCTTCCTCGACCGCGTGGTCGGGCGCATCATCGAGATCACGGGCGGCAAGGCGGATTTCTACAGCGGCAACTACACCTTCTATTTGCAGGAAAAGCAGGAACGCTTCAACCGCCAGCTCAAGCAGTATGAGCAGGAGCAGGCGAAGCTCAGGCAGCTCGGCTACACCGTCGAGCGCATGAAGGGCTGGGGCATCAACAACCGCGTGCTCTACCGCCGCGCGATGTCCATCCAGCACCGCATGGAGCGCATCGAAAAGACCGAACGTCCGACGAAGGAAAAGACCCTGCGTGCCCGCTTTGGGGAAAAGGACTTCCACGGCGACGAGGTGCTGTCCGTCAAGAATCTGGCCAAGCGCTTCGGCGACCGCACGCTCTTTTCGAACATTGAATTAAAGGTCAGAGGCGGCGAACGCATCGCCTTACTCGGCGACAACGGCACGGGCAAGACGACCTTCCTGCGCGTCCTGCTCGGAGAGCTGCCGGGCGAGGGGAAGATCAAGTTCGGCCCGTCGGTCAAGTGGGCGTATCTGCCGCAGGTGATCCACTTTGACCACCCGGAGCGCACGCTCTACGACACGATGCTCTATGAGAAAAACTGCACGCCCCAGACGGCGCGCGACCGCCTCGGCGCGTTCCTGTTCTCCGGCGAGGACGTGTTCAAAACGGTCGGCACGCTCTCCGGCGGCGAGCAGTCGCGCCTGCGGCTGTGTATGCTGATGGACGAGAAGATCAACCTGCTCATCCTCGACGAGCCGACCAACCACCTCGATATCGCTTCACGCGAATGGGTCGAGTGCGCGGTGGACGAATACGAGGGGACGCTGATCTTCGTCTCGCACGACCGCTATTTCGTTGACAAATTCGCCACGCGCATCTGGGAGCTGGAAAACGGCACGATCCGCGATTTCCCCTGCGGCTATGCCAAGTACCGCGCGATCAAGGAGCATGAGGCCGCGCAGCGCGTGCAGCAGCCGAAGAAAAAAGAAAAGCAGCCCAAGCCCTCCGGCGGCAGCAAGGAGGCGGAAAAGCTCGTGCGCCGCTTGGAGCGCGAGATCGGCGCGCAGGAGGCGCGTGTTGCGGCGCTGAACGAGGCGCTGCTTGCCGCCGGCACGAACTATGAAGAATATTTGAGCCTGACGGAGCAGCTCGGCGCACAGGAAAGCCTGCTGGATGACCTGATGGCGCAATGGGAAACGGCAATGTCCGATCTGGAATAAAAAATTCAGGTCGGATCGAAATCTGATACAACTATGCTACAAACGCGGTGTATCTTTCGGCTGAACCGAAGACACGCCGCCGAATTTCGGAAGGAGAAACACTATGAGTGAACAATGCAGCGGAAATTGCTCCTCCTGCGGCGAAAGCTGCTCGGAGCGCACGAAGGAAAGCCTGCTTGCCAAGCTGAATGACAAGTCCAGGGTGAAGAAGGTCATCGCCGTCGTCTCCGGCAAGGGCGGCGTCGGCAAGAGCACCGTCACCGCAATGCTCGCCACGGCGATGCAGCGGGCGGGCAAGCGCACCGCCATTCTGGACGCGGACATCACCGGCCCGTCCGTGCCGAAGGCATTCGGTGTTTGCGAATGCGCCGGCGCGAGCGAGGAGGGCATCTACCCCGCCGTCAGCCGGACCGGCATCCAGATCATGTCCATCAACCTCCTGCTCGACAATGAGAATGATCCCGTCCTCTGGCGCGGCCCGATCATCGCGGGCGCGGTCAAGCAGTTCTGGACGGACGTGTTCTGGGAGGATGTGGACTATATGTTCGTCGATATGCCTCCCGGCACGGGCGACGTGCCGCTGACGGTCTTCCAGTCCCTGCCCATCGACGGCATCATCGTCGTCACCTCCCCGCAGGAGCTGGTTTCGATGATCGTCGGCAAGGCCGTGCGCATGGCGAACATGATGAAGGTGCCCATCTACGGCATCGTCGAGAACTACAGCTATTTCCGCTGCCCGGACTGCGGAAAGCGCCACGAGCTCTTCGGCAAGAGCCACCTGGACGAGGCCGCGGCGGAATACCGTCTGCCCGTGCTGGCGCAGCTTCCCATCGACCCGTCCGTCGCGGAAAAATGCGACACCGGCAGAGCCGAGGAGCTGAACACCGACGACATCGAGGCCGCCATCGCTGCGATCATGGCATAAACCGGAGATTTTTTGGGAACATCCGGGCAAACGCGGCGTCTTATGGAAGAACAACATGGAATACTACGGAGGTAATCGTATGAAACAACGTCTGATCGCCTGCGCGCTGGCGCTGATGCTGCTGGTTTGCGGTCTTTCCGGCTGCTCGGAGCAGCTTCCGGCGGTGTATGTGCAGAGCATTTCGCAGATCATGGGCTACGGCACGATGGGCGCGAACAATTTCTGCGCGGGTGTTGTCGTGGCGCAGAACGAGGTCAGGATCGACCGCGACGAAAACCGCAAGGTCGCGGAGCTGAAGGTCGAGGTCGGTCAGAGCGTCTCGGCGGGCGATGTCCTGTTCGTCTATGACACCGACGAGATCCAGCTCACCATCGACAAGGCGGAGCTGGAGATCGAGCAGATGAAGAACTCCATCAAGGACTATGACGAGCAAATCAAGCAGCTCGAAAAGGAGAAGAAGAACGCGCCGGAGTCCGAACAGCTTGCCTACACCGTCAACATCCAGACGCTGGAGGCCAGCAAGAAGGAGACGGAGTATAACATCACCGTCAAGCAGCGCGAGCTGCAGCAGCTCAAGCAGAACGCCGGCAGCGGCGCCGTCACCGCGCCCATTGACGGCAAGATCAAGGCGATCAACGAAAACGGCGGCTACGACGAGATGACGGGTCAGCCTCTTCCTTACATCACCCTGATCCAGAGCGGCGCCTACCGCGTCAAGGGCAAGGTCAACGAGATGAACCTGAGCGAGTTCTATGTCGGTCAGACGGTGATCGTCCGCTCCCGCGCGGATGAATCGCAGACGTGGACGGGCACGATCACCCAGCTCGACACCGCGCCGGAGGACAACGGAAACGACGGGATGTACGATTACGGCTACGGCGTGAGCGACGAGATGACCTCCACGAGCAGCTACCCGTTCTATGTCGATCTCGACACGGTCGACGGGCTGCTGCTCGGTCAGCACGTCTTCGTCGAGCCGAACTACGGTCAGAACGAGCAGGCAGACGGCCTGTCGCTCTATGCCGACTATGTCCTCGGCTCCGCGGAGGAGGGCTACTATGTCTGGGCGGCCAATGAAGATGGCGAGATCGAAAAGCGCAGCGTCACGGTAGGCTCGTTTGACGAAATGCTTTATTGCTATGTCATCACCGGCGGCCTGACGATGGACGACCGCATCGCCTATCCGGACGAGAGCATCCGGGAAGGCGCTCCCGTCACGGACACCATGCCGGAGCCGTCAGAGATGGAGCCGAACGGCGATGGGGAATCCAACGTTGACGGAGCGCTCAACGGCGGCATGGAGGACGCCGGCGCCGCGGAGGACTATGTCGACATCGGAGACGGCGAATACGCGGAGGATATGACGTTAGAACCGGAAGTGCTTCCCGAAGCGACGGCTGCCATCGGTGGAGGATTCTGATATGCTGGTCGAAATGAAGGATCTCTGCAAGGATTACCCGCAGGGCAGAGATACGGTTCGCGTGCTGAAGGACGTCTGCCTCTCCGTTGAGGAGGGGGACTATCTTGCCATTATGGGACCGTCCGGTTCCGGCAAGACCACGCTGATGAATATGATCGGTTGCCTCGATGTGCCGACCTCCGGCGAGTACCTGCTCGACGGGGAGAATCTGCTCGGTGCGGGCAGCAACCGCCTGGCAGAGGTGCGCAACCGGACGCTCGGCTTCGTGTTCCAGAACTTTTACCTGCTGCCCAAGCTGAGCGCGGTGGACAACGTTGCCCTGCCGCTCATGTACGCGGGCGTGCCCAAGAAGGAACGCCGTGAGCGTGCAGTTGCCGCGCTGGAGACGATGGGCCTGGGCGACCGCCTGAACTTCCGCCCGAACCAGCTCTCCGGCGGTCAGTGCCAGCGCGTTGCCATCGCCCGCGCCATCGTCGGCAAGCCCAAGCTGCTTCTGGCTGACGAGCCGACCGGCGCACTCGACAGCACGTCGGGCGAACAGATCATGGATATTTTTGACCGGCTGAACGAGGACGGCACGACGATCGTTATGATCACCCACGCGCAGGAGATCGCCGACCGTGCAAGACGCATCTGCTATATCCGCGACGGCGTCCTCACGGACGGCAGAAAGGAGCGTGAGCGCGATGCGTAGAAGCGTGAAAATTGCGATCATTTCCGCGGTCTGCGTGGTGACGGCGGTCGCGATCTTAGTCGGTGCGCTGTGGTATTTCGGCAACCAGACCGACCCGGTCAAGGTTCTGCCGCTTTCCAACCACATTCTGGGCTATTACGACGATTCCGTGCAGTATGACGGCATGGTGACGGCGGATAACATCCAGTCGATCTACCCGTCGGGCACGCAGACCGTCACGCAGATCTTTGTCACCGAGGGGCAGCACGTCAAGGTCGGCGATCCGCTGATAAGCTATGACACGACGCTCTCGGATCTGCAGCTTGAGCGGCAGCGTCTGAGCGTCCAGCGCGCAGAGCTTGCGCTGAAGAATGCGCAGGACGATCTGAAGCGCATCAACGCGATGAAGCCCTATTCTCCGCCGCCCACGACCCGCCCGACCACGCAGGCGCCCACCTCGCCGCTGGAGCCGGTCGACAGCCTGCCCTATTTCATGGGCGGCGACGGCACGCAGGAGCTGCCCTACCGCTGGCTGTGGTCGGAGGAGCTGACCTATGACGACGCCTTCATTCTGGATATGTTACAGGATAAGACGGAGATCTGGGTGGCCTTTGAGGTGCGCGAGGGGAATGCCCTGCGCGGCGAGCTGCTCAACCGCTGGGGCCTGCATATTACGGTGCAGACCGCCGCGCCGGAGGAGCCGATAGAGCCGTCGGAGGAGGATCCCTCCGCCGAGCCGACCG
>CAMEMX010000105.1 GCA_945927915.1 uncultured Clostridia bacterium | reverse complement strand
GCCTGCGCTCCTGTACGGTCTGTCGTGTATATTGCCCGTTTGCGCCCGGCATATAACGATGATACAAGGTTCAACCACCCCGACTCCCAAATAAACCACCATAGTTTTGCAGCGCCGTGCCCGCCAGACGGCTCAGCCGCGCGATCTGCGCTGCACGGTCGATCTTTTCGCGGCGCTCCGGCGCAAGATAAGGCTTGAGCGCGTTCAGCAGCGCCTCCTGACGGCTGTCCGTGTGCTGAAGCTGCTGCATGATGCCGACGATGGCCTGCATCATGCCGGGGTCGATGGACGGCACGGCGGCCTGCGGCTCCGGCGATTGCTGCGGCTGCGGCGGCTGCATCTGCCCGCCCAGCGACTGCGCAAACGACATGATCTGCGCCATGCTGTCGGGATCGCTCAAAAGCTGCTGCAATTTTTCCTCCAGACCTTCCGTGCCGTTCACCTACCTTCCGCTGATTTTTTTCAGGAGCGCGTCCGCCTCCGCCGTCCCGACCAGCGGCCGCAGGGCGTCCTGCGCACCTGCGAGATTGCCCTTGCGGTATTCCGCCGCCGCTTGCTGCAAGCCCTTGCCGCCGTCGCGGTTCAGAAGCGCGATGAGCTGCTTTCCCTCCGGGGAGGTGAGCACCTGCCGGATCTGCTCGGCGGAAAACTGCGGAATTTTCTGTGAATCTTGCTTCATAGCGATTGCCTCCCTTTCGACGATCTGGTATAATATACTCTATGCAAATACTTGGAAAAGGGTGACGCTATGAAGCTGCTTGTGCTGTCTGATTCGCACCGGGAGACGGAGCATATGCTCCTTGCGATCCGAAAGGAGCGCCCGGATGCGGTCGTCCACCTCGGAGATCACGCGGCGGACGCCGACGCCATCGCGCAGGAGTGTCCGTATCTGCCGCTGTACCGCGTGCGCGGCAACTGCGACTATTATGACGACGTGACGCCGGAGCAGGCGGTGCTGCATTTCGGCAAGGTGCGCATTCTTGCCGTCCACGGTCACCGCTACGGTGTCAAAACGGGGCTTTTGCGCCTGTGCTACGCCGCGCGGGAGAAGGAGGCGCAGGTCGCTCTGTTCGGTCATACGCACCGCGCCCTGTGCGCGCTGGAGGACGGCCTGTGGCTGCTCAATCCGGGCGCGTGCGGCGGACGCGCACCGGGCTACGGCATCGTGGAGCTGGAAAACGGCGCGGTGAAATGCTGCGTAAAAGAACTTTATTTGGAGGAGTAACAATGGTTTTAGCGGTTGACATCGGCAATACCAACATCGTTCTCGGCTGCTTTGAGAACGACGAGATCCTGTTTGAGGCGCGCATGGCGACCGACCTCATCAAAACCTCGGATCAATACTGCGCGGAGCTGAAGACCATGCTCAGCCTGTTTGACGTCGCACCGGAAAAAATCGACGGGAGCATCATCTCGTCCGTCGTGCCGCCCGTGCTGAACTCGTTCAGGACAGCCATCCGCAAGCTGACGGGCAAAAGCTGCCTCGTCGTCGGCCCCGGCATCAAGACGGGACTCAACATCCGCATGGAGAATCCCGCCGAGGTCGGCAGCGACCTCATCGTCGCGGCGGTCGCCGCCATCGCGGAGTACGGCGCGCCGCTGCTGCTCGTTGACATGGGCACGGCCACGACCATCACCGCCATCGACTGCGACGGCGCGTTCGTCGGCGGCTGCATCTGCCCGGGCGTGAAGATCTCCATGGAGGCGCTCACGGGCCGCACCGCCCAGCTTCCGGGCATCAGCCTCGACCGCCCGCAGCGCGCCATCGGCAAAAACACCCGCGACTCCATGCGCAGCGGCATCATGTTTGGCGCTGCCGCGATGCTCGACGGCCTGCTCGAGCGCATGGAGCAGGAGCTTGGCACGCCCGTCAAGGTCATCGCCACCGGCGGCATCGCCAAATTCGTCATCCCCCTGTGCCGCCGCGAGGTGATCTACGACGGCGGCCTGATGCTCAAGGGCCTGCGCCTGCTCTACCGGCGCAATGTCAGATAACGGCGAAAAACGCTGCCAGAAACAGGAAAAAGCCGACACCGATGCACAGCGTCACGATGCTCTCGATGAAGGCGGCGATGCTGCCGAAGCGTCTGCGGCGTCTGGCTGCGGCGGCTTCGCGGGGCAGATAGGGGACTAAGTCGATCATGTTGTTCATATCGGTGGCTCCTTTCGTCTGATGTACGCATTGTACCAAATGTAGTGTCCGATAAATCGGACTGTGGAGGAAAAATTATGAAGGAATTTGACTATCCGTCGAAGGGCGGCGGAACGATCCACGCCTACCGCTGGGAGCCGGAGGGTGCGCCCGTTGCGGTGGTGCAGATCATCCACGGCATCGCAGAGTACGCGCCGCGCTATGACGACTTCGCGCGGTTTCTGACCGGCCACGGCGTGCTGGTCGTCGCGGAGGATCACATGGGACACGGCAGGTCAAGCGGCACGCCGCTCTACTTTGAGGGCGGCTGGGAAAACGCGGCGGAGGATTCTTTCGAGCTGCTGCGCCGCACCCGCGCGCAGCAGCCCGGCGTGCCGTATTTCCTCTTCGGGCACAGCATGGGCTCGTTCCTCACGCGCACGCTCCTGTTCCGCCACCCGGACATGGAGCTGCGCGGCGCGGTCATCTGCGGAACGGGCTGGCAGCCCACGCCCGCCCTGTGCGCGGGCAAGGCGCTGTGCGCGCTGGAAAAATGCCGCGTTGGGGCAAAGGGACACAGCCGTCTGCTCAATAAGCTGATCTTCGGCGCCTATAACGCCAAATTCGGGGACGCGCAGAGCCCGAACGCATGGATCTGCTCGAACCGCGAGGTCGTCGAGCGCTACGACGCCGACCCGCTCTGCGGCGGCGCCGCCACCGTCGGCCTTTCTCAGGATATGCTCGGCGGTATCGCCCTGATTCAGAAAAAATCCAATCTGCGTTCCATGCCCAAGAATCTCCCTGTTTTCTTCATCGCGGGCAAGAGCGACCCCGTCGGCGCGATGGGCAAGGGCGTGGAAAAGACGGCAGCGCAGTTCCGCAAAAGCGGCATGAAGAACGTGTCGCTGCGCCTGTATGACGGTCGCCACGAGATCCTGAACGAGGACAACCACGCGCTGGTCTATGCCGATGTCTGGGCGTTTTTGGAAAAGTTGCTGTAATTTGTTACTTTTTTGTAATTATTTTTTGCCCTGGCGCGCTGTAACGCGTCGTCGAATGCTTGACGAATGTCGGATTCTCTGATAAAATAGAATTGACATAATTCCGACAGGAGTGAAACTATGAGACGATTCCTATGCTGCCTCCTGCTTGCGGCGACGCTGCTCGCGGGAATGATACAGCCGGCCTTTGCCGTCGGGGGCGACGAGCCCGCGGCGGAAACGACTGCGCCGCAAACGGAACCGGAGCAGAGCCAGCCGCCGGTCGAGGCAGAGACCGCCCTTCCGGACGCGGAGGAAGCGCAGGAGAATAAAACGGTGCCACAGAGCTTTGTGACGAGCGCCGAGGGCATCGCCTTTGTCAACGAGATGATGGGCGGCAGCTACGGCGGCACGGCGCAGCTTGCCGCTGCGGAGCAGAACGTCAACGACTTCATCGCGCGCTATGACCTGACGCTGAACCAGCAGCAGTTTGACGCGCTGGTCGACCTCGTGATGGCCTACGGCAGCACGATGCTGACCTCCGGCTATCAGATCGAAAAGGTCATCGCCGCCGGGGAATATACGGACGTCCAGCTTGCCAACGCCTTTTGCTCCTGGGTCAAGGGCTCGGACGGCAGCCTCTCGCAGCAGCGGCTCAACCGCCGCATCCGTGAGATCAAGCTCTTCCTCTACGGCAGCTACACGGGCGTGTGCGACGCGGCTTTCCGCTATGTGATCTTCAACGCCAACGGCGGCACGCTCGACGACAACACCGTCCTGTGCTATGCCTACGGCGCTACATACGCCGCCCTCCCCACCGCCAGCCGCGACGGGAAATACTTTGCCGGCTGGTATACCGCGTCAAGCGGCGGCTCGCACCTGTGCAATTCCGACACCGTGTCGCAGAACTACACGGTCTACGCTCACTGGTCGGACAGTGCGGTCGAGAATCCGAACGAGCCGGGCGCGACCGATCCCGGTCCCGGCCCGGAGCCTCTGCCGGAGCCGCCGGAGCTGAAAACCACCGAGGCCGGCGTGCAGTTCATCAAGGATCACGAGGGCTTCGTCGAGTATCCCATGTGGGACTACGGACAGTACAGCGTCGGCTACGGCAGCCGCTGCCCGGACGACAAGCTGGAGGAATACCGCGAAAACGGCATCACCGAGGAGGAGGCCGACTACCTTCTGCGCGTCATGCTGGCGGATTTTGAGAAGGTCATCGACAAGCTGCTGGAAAAATCCACCGTGGAGCACACGCAGGCGCAGTATGACGCGATCATCAGCTTCACCTATAACCTCGGCCAGCAGTGGATGAACGAGAAATACACGATCTATCAGTATTTCCTCTATGGCGGCTATGACGAGCTGGGCTTCGTCAACACCATCGGAAGCTGGTGCAGAGCGGGCGGCAGCGTGCTGTCCGGTCTTGCCCGCCGCCGCATGGACGAGGCGAACCTCTACCTCTTCGGGGATTACACCCAGAACACCAAAAAGTATCTCTGCATCATCTATAACGGCGCCAAGGGCGAGCCGGAATACGCCTTCCGGTACTATATGACGGGCGAGCCGCTTGCAAAGCTCCCGACGGCGACGCGCGAGGGCTACAAGCTCACCGGCTGGTATGACAAGCTGCAGGGCGGCAAAGAATATACCGTGGAAACGCTTGCGCCCGCCTACGGCACCTACACGCTCTATGCGCAGTGGGAGCAGAGCGACGAGCCTGTGCCTGAGCCCACGCCCGACCCCGAAGACCCGCCCGCGCCGGAGAATCCCTTTGCCGACGTTCCGACGAGCGCGTGGTACTATGAATGGGTGCTGCGCGCCGTGGAGCTGAAGCTGTTCGGCGGCGTGAGCGAGACGGAATTCGCGCCCGAAAGCACCATGACCCGCGCCATGCTCGTCACGGTGCTCTACCGCATCGCGGGCAGCCCTGCCGTGACCGAACGGGCGCCCTTCACCGACGTGCCCGCGGGCCAGTGGTATTCCGACGCGGTCGACTGGGCCTATGCAACGGGCGTGGTCAACGGCGTCACGGAGACGGAGTTCGGTCTGACGAACGACGTGACGCGGGAGCAGCTCACCACGATGCTCTACCGCTACGCCGAGCGCTGCGGCTACGATGTGACCGCGTTGAGCGAGCTTTCGGCCTTTGAAGATGCGGCGACGGTCGCGGCATACGCCGAAGCGCCGATGCGCTGGGCGGTCGCCAACGCCATCGTCGGCGGCGACAACGGCAAGCTGCTGCCGCGCGGCAGCGCCACCCGCGCCCAATGCGCGAAGATGATCTCGGTCTTCTACGATACCTTCGTTGCCACAGGGGAATAACAAATGAAGAAAACGCCCCGCACGTCAGGGCGTTTTCTCTGTTTTTGAAATAATATAGACGGTCAAGAAAGTTCGAAAGACAAGCAACGCTCGCCTGTCGGCGTACAGAGGTACGGTAAGGCGAGCGTTGCGCAGTAAGTAAGAATCAAAGTATTTAA
>CAMEMX010000104.1 GCA_945927915.1 uncultured Clostridia bacterium | reverse complement strand
TCTTTGGCAAGCGTTCTAACGTTCCTCGCGGAAATATGGCAGGCCGAGAGAGGCCGGAGGCTGCTTTTCGCGGTTGTTGCGGATGGAGCTGAGGATCAGCACCAGCAGCGTGACCACATAAGGCAGGATCTTATAGATCTGCGAGGGGATGAACGGCAGCTCGAGGCGCAGATAGAGGATCTGCAGGCAGCCGAACAGGAAGCTGCCCCAGATGGCGGAGGTGGGCTTCCAGAGGCAGAAGATGACGAGCGCGACCGCGAGCCAGCCGACACCGGACAGACCTTCGTGGTTCCAAACGCCGCCGGCAATGCCAGTGATGTACGCCATGCCGCCGATGGCGGAAATGCCGCCGCCGATGATGGTCGCAAGATACTTATACCGCGTGACGTTGATGCCGGCTGCGTCCGCCGTGGACGGAGATTCGCCGACGGAGCGCAGGTAGAGGCCCTTGCGCGTGCGGTTGAGGAAGAACGCCATCACCAGCGCAAGAACGATACCGATATAGGTCAGCAGGCTGTGCTGGAAGAGGATCGGACCGAGGACGGGTATGTCGCGGAGGAAGGCCGGGAACGGAGACGTCTCAAACGCAGCCTTCTGGACGATGGAGATGTAGCCGCCCTCGTGCACGCGCATATATTCGCCCATGAACTGGCCGGTGCCCGTGCCGAAGATCGTCAGGGCGAGACCGGTGACGTTCTGGTTTGCGCGGAGGGTGATGGTCAGGAAGCTGAACAGCAGCGCAGCCAGCGCACCGATGAGGAACGCGCAGCCAATGGCGATAAGCAGACCGACGAGGGAGACGGCGTTCTGCGGGCCGACGAACTTCTCATAGTAGAATGCGCCGCCGAGACCTGCTGCGCCGCCCATGAACATGATGCCCTCAACGCCGAGGTTCAGGTTGCCGGACTTTTCGGTCAGGATCTCACCGAGCGTGCCGAACAGCAGCGGCGTGCCGTTGACGACCGAGAAGACGAACAGCGTCGTGATGAATGTGATGATCTCCACGCCTTACCCCTCCTTTCTGCGGTGAACGGAAAGCTTGTAGTTGACGAAGAATTCGCAGCCGAGCATACACAGCAGGATGAAGCCGGTGAGGATCTCTGCGATCGTCGCAGGGACGTTCAACTGCCGATAAGCTGTCAGCGCGCCCTTCTCCAAAATCGCAAGCAGAGAGGCGATGATGATCATGGCGAAGGGGTTGAGCTGGGCGAGCCACGCGACGGTGATGGCGGTGAAGCCGACGCCGCCGGCGACCTCAGCCGTCAGGGTATGGTCCGCGCCGGAGACGATGATGAAGCCGACGAGGCCGGAGATCGCACCGGAGATAAACATGGTGCGCATCATGATCCTGCCGACGTTCATGCCGGCGTAGCGCGCGGTGTTGGCAGAGTCGCCGATGACGGCGATCTCGAAGCCCTGCTTGGTATGGTTCATGTAAACATACATGACGACTGTCAGGACGATGACAATGATCCAGCCGCAGTGGATGCCGAAGACGGTGGGCAGCTTTGCCGCGTCACCGAACATGGCGATCTTCTGGCTGCCCTTGCCGCCGGGGCCGTTGTTTTCCCACGGGCCGCCCTGCAGCCAGCGGACGATGCCGATGATGATATAGTTCATCATCAGGGTGAACAGCGTCTCATTGGTATTCCACTTTGCCTTGAAAAAGCCGGGAATGAGCGCCCAGATGCCGCCGCAGACGATGGCGGAGATGCACATGATGGGCAGCAGCAGATACGGGGACATCGAATCGGCAAAGTTGAGCGCAAAGAAGGTCGCGCCGACTGCGCCGGCCGTGATCTGGCCCTCGGCGCCGATGTTCCAGAAGCGCATCTTGAAGCACGGGGCGATGGCCAGCGCGCAGCCGAGCAGCGGAATGGCGATCTTGATGGTCTGGCGGATGTAGACCGGCGTACCGGTCGCGCCCTTGACAATGGTGGCGAAGGTGTCGACCGGGGAATAGCCGAGCGCCGCAAGCAGGATGCTGCCAATCAGAAGCGCGAGGATGATCGAGCCAACGCGGATCAGCCAAACGATCGCAGGGTTCATCGCGTCCGTCCGTTTGGCAAGACGGATGCCCGGCAGAGCATTACGCATTGACCTCACCTCCCACCTGTGTCATCAGAAGTCCGATCTCTTCCTTGCTGGTCGTGCGGGCGTCGACGATGCCGCTGACCTTGCCGCCGCAGAGCACCATGATACGGTCGCAGAGCTCGAGCAGCACGTCCAGATCCTCGCCGACGTAGACGACGGCGACGCCCTGCTTTTTCTGCTCGGTCAGAAGATTATAGATGGCATACGAGGTGTTGATGTCGAGACCGCGGACGGCGTACGCCGTCAGGAGCACCGACGGAGACGAGGCGATCTCACGACCGACGAGCACCTTCTGCACGTTGCCGCCCGAAAGACGCCGCACGGGCGTCGAAATGCCGGGCGTGACGACCTCAAGCCGGTTCATAATGTCCGTTGCCAGCTCGGTCGGCTCTTTGCGGCGCAGGAAGGCACCGCGGCCCTTTTTCCAGCTTCGCAGCATCATGTTGCCCGTCATGCCCATGCTGCCGACCAGGCCCATGCCGAGGCGATCCTCCGGCACAAAGGCCATGGCAACGCCGGCCTTGTGGATCTGCGCCGGGGTCTTGCCGACCAGCTCATGCTCCGAGCCGTCCTCCGGCGTGAAGCGGATGCTGCCGCTCTCGATGGGGTAAAGACCCGTGATGGACTCGAGCAGCTCGCGCTGACCGCTGCCGGCAATGCCCGCAACGCCGAGGATCTCGCCGCCCATTGCGGTAAAGCTCACACCGTCGAGACGCTTGACGCCGAGATTATCCAGGCACGTCAGACCCTCGACGTGCAGGCGCGGCTTCGGATCGACGGGAAGCGGCCGGTCGATATTCAGGCTCACGGAGCGACCGACCATCATGTCCGTCAGGGACTGGGCGGTCGCCTCGCAGGTGTTGACGGTGCCGATATAGGCACCCTTGCGAAGTACGGCAACTTTATCCGAGATAGCAAGCACCTCGTGGAGCTTGTGCGTAATCAGGATGATCGCTTTGCCGTCGGCACGCATATTGCGCAGGACCTCGAACAGGCGGTCCGTTTCCTGCGGCGTCAGAACCGCCGTCGGTTCATCAAGAATCAGGATCTCCGCGCCGCGGTAGAGCACCTTGACGATCTCGACGGTCTGCTTCTGCGAGACGGAAAGGTCGTAGATCTTGCTGTCCGGATCCAGATCGAATCCGTATTTCTGGCAAATTTCCGATACGCGCTGACTGATCGCCTTACGGTCGAGGCGTCCGCCCTCATCCAGGCCGAGGACGATGTTTTCCGCGACGGTCAGCACATCGACCAGCTTGAAGTGCTGGTGGATCATGCCGATGCCGTAGGAAAAAGCGTCCTTCGGGGAGTGGATGCGGATCTCCTCGTCGTTTTTGAGGATGCACCCCTCGTCCGGCATATAGATGCCGGAGAGCATATTCATCAGCGTGGTCTTGCCGCTGCCGTTCTCGCCGAGCAGACACAAAACCTCGCCGCCGTTGATCGTCAGATTGATACTGTCATTTGCCACTACCTTGCCGAATCGCTTCGTGATATTCTTTAGTTCGACCTTGCATTTCGGCTCCAAAGCAACCATCCTTTCTGTGTTGGATTCTATAGCTTAATTCAGAAAAGGCCGGGACAAATGCCCCGGCCTTTTCATAATGTCAATGCAGATCAGTTCTCGGAGGTGATGCCCTCGATGATCCAGTAGAAATACGGAGCGGAGGTCTGGCCGCCGGCAACGTCGGATTCCTTGAAGAATTCGCCTTCGTTCATCACGAGGGTATCGGGAGCGTCAGCGCCGTAAGCGGTGCCGGTGCCGGTCCACGGGCCGGCGAAGACATTGATGGAGCCGTCGGCGAGGCCGGCGATGACTTCATCCATCTTCTCCTGGGTGCCGGGGGCAGCGATGGCGGTGTTGAGCTCGGTGACGACGACGGCGCCGTCCTTCATGCCGGCCGTCCAGTCGCGGGCGATGGGCTCGCCGGCGAGCAGGCAGTCAAAGACATACTCGAAGTAGACGGACCAGTCGATACGGCTGGAGATCAGGGACGCCTTGGGCGCGACGCCGGTCATGTCGTTGTTGTAGCCGACGTGGAACACGCCGTTGGCCTCAGCGACGGTGGCGGGGGTGGTGTTGTCGGAGTGCTGGGAGATGAGGATGCAGCCTTCGTCGCACAGCGCCTGCGCAGCGTTGCCCTCAGCGGTCGCATCGGACCAGGAGGAGACATACTTGACCGTCATCGTGACTTCGGGGACGATGGAACGGGCGCCGAGATAGAAGGAGGTGAAGCCGGAGATAACTTCCGCGAACGGGAACGCGCCGACATAGCCGATCTTGGCCTGATCCGGCGTGATAACGCCCGTGTCGATGAGCTCCTTGATCTTCATACCGGCAACGACACCGGCAACATAGCGGCCCTCATAGATGTTAGCGAAGGCGTTATGGCAGTTGTCCAGACCGGCAAACTGGGAGTTCAGGTTGGTGCAGCCGATGAACTGCACGTCGGGGTAATCGGCGGCAGCCTTGAGCATGAAGGGCTCATGGCCGTAGGAGTTGCAGATGACGACCTCGCAGCCGCCCTCGGCCAGCTCGATGCAGGCGTCGGTGCAGCCGTCGTCCTCACCGATGTTGGTGATGACTTCCCACTCAAGGGTGACGCCCTTGGCAGCCATCTTCTCGGTGACGGCGTCCTTGCCGCGGTAGAAGTTGTAGGTGTAGCCCTGGTCGTTCTCGTCGCCGATGCAGACCATGCCGACCTTCAGGGTCTTGCCGGGCTCCACGGGATCCGTGGGATCAGCGGGATCGGTGCCGGTGGGATCGGTCTTGACCGGATCGGTCGCCTCGGTCTTCTGCGGGTCGGTATTCTCCTTTTCACCGGAGCAGCCGGCGAAGAGCGCCGCGACCATCACAAGCGCAAGAATGAGTGCTAAGATTCTTTTCATTTCCATTTCCTCCTTACTGAAGTTGCGGGAATACCCGCAGGTGGGCGCAATACGGTGCGGGGTTTTATGTATTGCATAATCTAAATATACACAAAAGCGGCGGAAGAAACAATAGTTTTTCTGAAAAAAATTGCAAACGAAAAATCTTTGTATATATCCTCAAAAACATTTAGGTAAAATTGAGCAAAGTGACGAAAAAGCAAATGCACCCCTTTCATTGTTTTCGTCTTATAACACTTTCTGTGACATTTTATATTGCTATACGATTTTTGCCTTCCGGATGCGTGCAGGATTCAGAGTTTGGTTGCACATATTTCAAAAACTGTTCACAACTTCCGCGCGGCGGTGTGGTAGTATAATGCCAGAGAGCAGGTTTTCCTCCCTTTTCCTGCTCTCCCGGACGCCGCTGATGCCGCGGAAAATTCCGCGGATAAGCCGACGGCGGCGCAAATGTGAAGATAGATCAAATCATCCACCCCGCCCCTGATTCCGCAAGGAATCAGGGGCACGTCTTTTTTTGCGGCGGGAATGGGCCGGGCAAATAACTCAGCTAAGGGCTAAGGACTAAGAGTGAATGGCTGCGGTGTGCGCTTTGCGCACGGATTTGGAAGTAGATTACGGGCAACGCCCCACATTTGTCATTGCGAGGGCGCTTGCGCCCGTGGCAATCT
>CAMEMX010000103.1 GCA_945927915.1 uncultured Clostridia bacterium | reverse complement strand
TAACGCCTACACGATTTCCAGTCGTGCGCCTTCGGCCAGCTCAGCCACCTCTCCAATGCAGCCGATCCTGTCTGCAACAAAATCAGCTTGAATATCATACTTGAAAAACAGCGTTTTGTCAAGTATTATTTTCCGGTTTCGGCACTTTTTTAGCATGAACGTGCGTCCGCTCAATCCATTGCGACGATGCAGGCGTTGAGCACCTGCTGCACGATGGGCGTACAGGCGGAGCTACCCGCGCCGCCGCCTTCGACGACCACGACAAAGGCCAGCGGATAGTCCGGATCCTGCACGAAGCCGGCGAACAGAGCATTGGCTGCCAGTCCCTCGCCGCGCTCGGCGGTGCCGGATTTCGCGCCTGCGTACAGGCCGCTGAAGTACCACTCGCCGTAGGTGTTGACCACGGCGTAGTGCATCATCTCTGCGAGAGCATCCGCCGCATCGCGCGAAAGCAGCCGGTCGGTCATCTGCGTTTTGGCGCTGTATTTTTCGCTGTCGCCGAAGGTGACCTCCTCGACGAGATAGGGCATTGCCGCCGTGCCGCCGTTTGCGATCGCGCCCATGAAGACCATGAACTGACAGGGGTTGATCTGGTCGGTATACTGACCGACGCCTGCCCACGCCGCCTCATAGGTCGTCGCGTCCGAGACGTCGAAGTGGCCGCGCTTTGTCTCCAGGCCGTCGAAGGAGAGGCTGTCCGTGATGCCGATTTTCTCCACATAGCGTGTCAATGTCTCCGGGCCCAGCTCCGCAGCAAGCTCCGCGAAGGCAACATTGCAGGATTTGGCGAGCGCCTGGGCAAAGGTGACGTCGCCGTGCACGCCGTTGCAGATGACCGTCTCGCTGCCGACCTGCGCGCTGCCCTCGCAGTGGAAGGTGCGCGAGGTGATGCCGTCGATCTCCGACAGCGCGGCAGCGGCGGTGACGAGCTTAAAGGTCGAGCCGGGCGCGTAGACCGCGTGCATAAAACGGTTGACATATACGCCGTCGTAGCGGTCGGGGTCTGCCGCGACGTCCGGGACGTCCAGCGGATCATACGTCGGGCCGGAGACCATGCAGAGGATCTCGCCCGTCTTGTAATTGTACACGCCGACCGTGCCCTTCTGCCCGCCCAGCGCGTTCAGCGCCGCGCGCTGGACATCGGCGCTGAGCGTCATTTTCAGCGTGCCGCTGTCCTGTCCGGCGTGGTAAGCGCCGTTGACACGGTCGAAGCCAAGCATTTCGTCGCCGTATTCGTCGAGCAGATAGGGCGCGATGTAGCCCTGGCTGTCGCCGAGCAGGTGCAGCATCGCCTTGCGCAGCGTCTCGCTTTCGGCATACTGCCGGCCGTGCGTCAGATCGAGAAGCAGCGTCCCGTCGCGGTCAACGACCGTGCCGCGGTCGGGCGAATTCTCGCCGCGGTAGATATAGGGGCTGCTCAGAAAGGACACCCATTCGTCCGCCTGCGTGAAATAACGCGCGATGACGCCGAGCATTCCGATGACCAGCACGCCGGCCAGCACCATCGTGAACCATGCGCGTTTTGCGATCTTATTCATACTGCTCCACCTCCCCGGCACTTGCGGACTTGACCGCGAGGCTTGCGTTCTGGCGGGTGTCGGCTGCCTTGATAAAGGCGAGCAGACCCCACGAGCAGAGCATACTGGAGCCGCCGTTAGAGACGAACGGGAAGGTCACGCCCGTCAGCGGCAGGATGTCCATCGTGCCGAGGACGTTGAGCATGGTCTGCACCGTCAGGATCGTGACGGCGGCGCACGCGCCGATGGCATAGAAGCTGCTGCGTCCGACCACGCACGAGCGCAGGACAAAGACGGCAAGCACGATGATGCACACGACCGTCAGGACGCCCACGATCAGGCCCCATTCCTCGCAGACGTAGGCGAACACATAGTCCGTATCCGGCGCCTGCACCGGCTGGAGCTTGAAGATGCCGTTGCCCGCGCCCGTGCCGAACAGACCGCCGACCGCCACGCACATCATTGCGCGCGCCTGATCGAAGCCGCCACCCTGCACGTCCTCCCAGACGTGGCCCCACGTCGAGAAGCGCCGCATGATGTGCGGACGGATACTCAGCGCCGCCACGCCCGCAAAGCCCGTCGCGGCGCACGCCAGCGCGATGGTGGCGAAGCTGCCGGAGCGCAGGAAGGCGATGACGAGGAAGGCCGTAAAGAAGATCAGCGCCGTGCCGAAGTCGCCCATCAGGGCAAGGCAGCCGCACGTCGCGGCGGAATAGGCGATGAAGGAGATCAGGTTGCGCTTCGTCACGAGGCGATCCATCGTGGACGCGCCGACGTAGATAAAGCACAGCTTGGCAAGCTCCGACGGCTGCAGGCTGAACGAGCCGAGATAGATCCAGCTCCTTGCGCCGTTGGTCTGCCAGCCGAAGACATAGGACAGCAGCAGCGTCATCACGAGCATTCCGAACCCGCAGACCGCCGCGACATAACGGAATTTCTTCGCACGCGCCAGGTCGCGCATCGACCACGCGATCAGAAGATAGATCACAATGCCGCCCACCACGCACACAAGCTGTTTGAAGACCGCAGACGGGCGGAACGACGCGATAACGGCAAGTCCCATCGTCGTCAGGAAGAAGCCGATCGTCTCGACCTCAAAGCTGCTGCGGCGCAGGAGCTTGAGGGTGAAAAACAGCATCCATTCCAGCCCGATGAGCACCACAAAGGCCAAAACTGCCTGGCTCACCTGCTCCGGCTTGCTCGTGATGCAAAACTGCACCGCCGTGAGAAGCTGGAAGACGGTCAGAAGCAGCAGCGTCAGGCCGGGCCAGGCGAGCTTGGCGGGCTTTGTGCGGTAATAATTCTGCTCCTCGACCTCCTCGGCGGTGGTCGGGGCCAGCATCATCTCCACGCCGCCGAGGTCGATGCGGTCGCCGTATTCCAGCGCGCAGACGCTGACCGGCTGACCGTTGACGGAGACGGCGCCGCGGCCGCCGATGTCCGTCAGCGACCAGCTTCCGTCGTCATAGCGTGTCAGAACGGCGTGCGAGCGCGAGACGGTCGGGAAATTCACGATGATGTCGCAGCCTCGGGAGCGACCGATGATGTTCTCCCAATGCGTCACCGGAAGCTGGCGCCCGTCCGGCATGACGAGCCACGCCCACGTCTCCGGCTCGCGGCGGAAGCGCAGCAGGGGCTTTGCGCACCGCCAGAGGATCAGCAGCGCGAGCGCCGGCGCAAGATAGCGCCAGAGCGTGCCGAACACAGCGGCAACAGCCGCGCCGTCCGTGGCGAAAAACGCATGAAGTGTTTGCAGCAAGCGGAACGCACCTCCTTATCTTCATGGTCAGTTAAGCAAAAAGGGGCTGAACGCAGCCCCCGTTTTTTGCAAATTATTCGTCTAAGTCGTCGTCATCCTCGTCCTGCGCGTGCATATCGTAGGCCGGATCGACGCTGACAAAGGAATAGCTCGGCTGCGGCGAGACAGGCAGCTCATCCACACATTGCAGGCTGTAATACAGATCCGTCTCCGTCGGATAGCGCTTGCGGCGCAGGCGCTCGTTGACGCCGTCGGTGATCAGCGTATAGATGACGGCGAAGATCGGCACGCCGAGCAGCATTCCGCCGAAGCCGAAGATGCCGCCGAAGACCAGGATCGCCACCAGCACCCACAGGTCGGAGATACCGAGCTTTTCGCCCAGGATGCGGTTTTCGATGATGTTGCCGTCGATCATCTGCAGCACAAGGATGAAGATGATGAAATACAGCGCGTCGATGGGCTTCTCGATCAGCAGCAGCAGCGCCGACGGGACCGCGCCGAGGAACGGCCCGAAGAAGGGAATGATGTTCGTCACGCCGACGAGCACCGCGATCAGCGGCGCAAAGGGCATGCGCATAATGAGCAGGGCGAAATAGGTGATGACACCGACCAGAATGGCGTCGATGATCTTGCCGATGACGTAGCCGCTGAAAATGCGGTTGGTGCGCCGGGCGATCTCGAACAGGCGGTCGGCGTGCTTCGTGTTGAAGACGGCGACAGTGATCTTTTTTGCCTGTGCGCAGAGCTTCTTCTCATACAGCAGGAGATACACGGCGGCGACGATGCCGACGAGCATATTGAACACGGACATCACGACGCTGTAGACCGAGCTGGTCAGCCCCGAAAGGAGCTTGGGCAGGTCGATGTTCTTCAGCCAGTCTATAATGAGCTTGAGGAGGCTGTCGAGATTGTCATGGAACCACTGCTCAAAGCGCGTGCCCGCGAAGATCTCGTTGACCCACGCGGTGATGCGGGCGTAGTAGCCCTCGAGCTTGCTCTGCTGCAAAAGCTCCTCGAGACTGCTGACGATATTCGGCACGATCAGCGCGATCAGGGCGTATATCGCCAGAAGGAGAACGAGCAGCGAGACGATGAGGCCACCGGTCTTCGCAAGCAAAAGCTGCTTTTTCTCCGTGAGCTTCGTCCCGGCCAGCAGCTTTTCCAAAAGCGCCTGCGCCCGTTTCATAATGGGATTCATCAGATAGGCAAACAGGCAGCCGTAGAGGATGGGCGCAATGATGCCGAAAAAGTCGAGGATCATATCGTAGAAGCCCGGAAGGTTGGAAAACACGATCCAGAACAGCACACCGGCGACGATGACCAGAAATGCCGTCAGACCCCATTTGAAGTATTTTTCGTTGCGGTGCAGCTTCATCTGCATGACCCCCTTTCTTCGGTTCTCGTTATAGAATACCACGAAGTTTGAAAATCGTCAAGTGCGGAAAAAACGCTTGCCTCTCTTGCAATCTTCTGCGGTTTTGTGCTATTGTATATTTAAGGAATCCACCGGAGGTGCAAGCGATGGCAAAGAGCGAACGGCAAAAGCTGAAGCTGCTGTATCTGCGCGATTATCTGCGAAGCAACACGGACGAGCAGCACCCGGCAAGCATTCAGGCGCTGATCGACTATCTCGCGGACAAGGGCATCCACGCCGAGCGGAAAAGCATCTATGATGACATCCGCACGCTGAACGAGTATGGCACACAGATCCTCATGCGCAGGAATCCCACGGGCTATTACGTCGCGCAGCGCGACTTTGAGCTGCCGGAGCTGAAGCTGCTGGTCGATGCGGTGCTCTCGTCGAAGTTTTTAACGCAGCGGCAGTCCGCCGCCCTGATCCGCAAGCTCGCCGCCCTCTCCAGCACGCACGGAAGCGAGCTGCTGCGCCGCGAGATCGTCCTGTCCGGCCGCATCAAGAGCGCGAACGACCGCAGCTTCGCCAACGTCGACCTGCTGCATGAGGCCATTGCGCAGAACAGCCAGGTCACGTTCCGCTATTTTGACCGCGGCGTCGACAAGCAGAAGCATTTCCGTCCCGGCGCCTACACCGCAAGCCCGTGCGCCCTCGTCTGGGACGACGAGAATTACTATCTCGTCGCCTACGGGAGCAAGCACGGCCTGACGCACTATCGCGTGGACAAGATGGAGGACATCCGCCTGACGGGCGAAAAGCGTGTCGTCACGGAGCAGACGCGCGCGTTCGACCCCGCCTCCTACGGTCGGCAGGTCTTCGGAATGTACCGCGGCAAGAGCCAGCGCGTCAAGCTCCGGTTTGAAAATTCGCTGGCGGGCGTCGTGCTCGACCGCTTCGGCGACGACGTCATGCTGATCCCCGACGGGCCTTCGCACTTTACGCTCACGGCGACGGTCTCCGTCTCGCCGAATTTCCTCGGCTGGCTGGCTGCGTTCGGCGGCAGAGCGAGCCTCCTCTTCCCGCAAAGCGCCGTGGACGAATACCGCGC
>CAMEMX010000102.1 GCA_945927915.1 uncultured Clostridia bacterium | reverse complement strand
GCTGTATTTTTCTATCATTTTCCCCTTGATTATCGAACATATGTTTGATATAATGAAAGCATGAAAGCAGTCAGGAGGGGAGCGGCGTGAATCTGCAAATCGAAGTCATCTCGGTCTTTGCCGCCGACGGCAGCATTACGCCGCTGCGTTTCCGCATGGAGGACGAGGCGCACTGTCTGCAAACGGTCAGCATCTCGCAGATCGTCTGCGCCAAGCCGATCCAGTACGCGGGCATCGACGCGATCCAGTACCTTTGCAAGGCGGTGGAGGAAGGGCGCGAGCGCCTTTTTGAGCTGCGCTACGCCGTCCGGGCGCATCGCTGGACGCTGTTCCGGGTGGTGTACTGATGGATAAGGTCATTTTTCACATTGATGTAAACAGCGCCTTTCTCTCGTGGACGGCGACCTATCGGGTCAAGGTGCTGGGCGAGAGCCTCGATCTGCGTGAGATCCCGTCGGCGGTCGCGGGCAGCCGGGAAAGCCGTCAGGGCGTGATCCTCGCCAAGAGCCTGCCCGCCAAGAAATTCGGCGTCAAGACGGGCGAGCCGATTTTTCAGGCGCTGAAAAAATGCCCCTCGCTTACCATCGTGCCGCCGGACTACGGGCTGTATGTCGAGGCGTCGCGGCACTTCACCGCGCTTTTGCGCCAATTCGCGCCGGTCGTCGAGCAGTATTCCATCGACGAGGCGTGGGTGGACATGACCGGCACGGAGGGGCTTTACGGCTCGCCCGTGGCGGCGGCGGAGATGCTGCGGCAGCGCATTTTTGACGAGCTGGGCTTCACGGTCAACATCGGCATCTCGACCAACAAGCTGCTGGCAAAGATGGCAGGGGACTTTGAAAAGCCGAACAAGGTGCACACGCTCTATCCGTGGGAGATGGAGAAAAAGCTCTGGCCTCTGCCCGTGCGCGACCTGTTCATGATCGGCCCTGCCACGGAGAAAAAGCTGCATCTGCTCGGCATCGAGACCATCGGCCAGCTTGCGCAGGCCGACCCGAAGGTCATCCGGCAGGCGCTTCACAAGCCCGGCCTCGCGCTCTGGAACTCCGCCAACGGGCGCTACAGCGACACGCTGCTGCCCGCGCCGGAGGCCAACAAGGGCTACGGCAACGCGACGACCCTGCCTGCCGACGTGACGGACGCTGCGCAGGCCTACCGCGTGCTTCTGTCGCTGTGCGAGACGGTCGGCTCGCGGATGCGCCGCGATAAAAAGTCCGCCCGCTGCGTTGCCGTCAGCCTGCGGACAAAGGATTTTGTCACATTTTCCCACCAAGCAACCCTGCAAAACGCGACGGACAGCACCGAGGAGCTGTTCCGCCACGCCTGCCGCATCTTTGACGAGGCGTGGGACGGTCGGATGCCGCTGCGCCAGCTCGGCGTACACGCGATGCGGCTGGAGGAACGCGGGATGCGGCAATACGACCTGTTTTCCGTCATCAGCGCGGAGGATTACGAGCGCAAGGCGAAGCTCGACAACACCGTCGACGACCTGCGCGAAAAGTACGGTGAGGGGATCCTGCGCCGCGCGCGCTTCGTCGGCGCGGACGTCGTGCTCGCAGGTGGTCTTTCCAAGGAGCGCCGCACAGGCATCACCAAGCCGGTATAGAAAAGGGGAGAGGATCATGGACGAAAAATTACTCGGAAAATGCGGCTTTTACTGCGGCTGCTGCCCAACCTACCGCGAGGGCGGCTGCCGCGGCTGCCTTGCGGAGCATGGCGCAGGCGACTGCTTCACCCGCGACTGCGTGCTGCGGCAGGAGCTTTCCTGCTGCGAAGCATGCAAGAGCTTCCCCTGTGAGACGATTTTGACGCAGCCGCACACCACCGTGCTGGACAAAGCATGGCTTTTGTGGAAGCGCGGCAGCCGTACAAACCGCTGACCCCGGCTTTCCATATTGACACGGCGCAAAAACATGGTACAATAATGCTGATATAACACTCCAAAACGCGGCATAAGGTTGTGTGGGGGTGTTCCAATGTCTTACTTCAAAAAATCCGTCGGGTTTTATCTGTTCATCTGCGCGCTTGCCGTTCTGAGCGCGCTGCTGGTCTCGCGTGCCGGCACGGCGATCGCAGCTCTCTCCGCTGACGCCGCTTTTTCACCGACCGTTATCATCGACGCCGGTCACGGCGGGGAGGACGGCGGTGCGATCTCTGTCACCGGCGTGCGGGAGAGCACGCTGAATCTGGAGATCTCGCTGCGCCTGAATGATCTTCTGCATTTTCTCGGCGTCCGGACGGAGATGATCCGCACCGAGGATATTTCAGTCTATACGGAAGGGGACACCATTGCGCAAAAGAAAGTGTCCGACATTCACAACCGCGTGGCGGCAGTCAACCGGACGCCGGATGCGCTGCTGGTCAGCATCCATCAGAATCAGTTTTCCGAATCGCAGTACCGCGGCGCGCAGGTGTTTTACGCGCCGGGAAGTCAGGCGCTTGCCGAGCTGCTGCAAAGCGAGCTGGCGGCGCAGGTCGATCCGCGCAACCACCGCCAGTGCAAGCAGGCGCAGAATATCTACCTTTTGGAGCATATCTCCTGTCCCGCCGTGCTGATCGAGTGCGGATTTCTTTCCAACCCCGCCGAGGAAGCGCTGCTGCGCGACGCAGCCTATCAAAAAAAGCTCGCCTGCGCCATCGCCTGTGCGCTTGCGAGCTATCTGGAGGAAGCCCATGAAGTCTAAAACCGTCTTTCTCTGCACGAATTGCGGCAGCGAATCGCCCAAATGGGCCGGACGCTGCCCCTCGTGCGGGCAATGGAACACGCTGGAGGAATATACGCCCGCTCCGGTCGCAAAGGCCGGCGCAGCACCCGCCGTGCGTGTCTCCGCCGCCATGCCCAAGCGCCTCAGCGAGGCGAGGACCGACGAAGCGCTTCGCTTTACCACGGGACTTTCCGAGCTGGACCGCGTGCTCGGCGGCGGCGCGGTCAAGGGCTCTCTCGTGCTGGTCAGCGGCGCGCCGGGCATCGGCAAATCGACCCTGCTGCTGCAGATCTGCGAACAGATCGCCCGCGATCAGCGCGTCCTTTACGTCTCCGGCGAGGAAAGCGAGAGCCAGCTCAAGCTCCGCGCGGAGCGTCTCGGCGTCACGAGCGACAGTCTGTACGTCCTTTGTGAGACGAGCCTCGACGAGATCCTCGGCGCAAGCGAACGCGTAAAGCCGGATCTTCTGATCGTCGACTCCGTGCAGACGCTCTATGCCGAGGACAAGCCCGCCTCTCCCGGCAGCGTCACGCAGGTCAAGGAATGCACTCTGCGGCTGATGCAGTACTGCAAGCGCAGCGGCGTGACCGTCTTCGTCGTCGGCCACATCAACAAGGAGGGCGCGATCGCCGGCCCGAAGGTACTCGAGCACATGGTCGACTGCGTGCTGTATTTCGAGGGCGAGGCACACACGGCGCACCGCCTGCTCCGCGCAGTGAAAAACCGTTTCGGCTCGACCAATGAGATCGGCGTGTTCGAGATGCTTGACCGGGGACTGCGTGAGGTGCCGAATCCGTCGGAGACGCTGCTGTCCGGTCGCCCGCTCGGCACGCCCGGCACCTGCGTCGCCTGCGTGATGGAGGGCACGCGCCCGATCCTTGCGGAGGTGCAGGCGCTCGTCTGCCCGACATCGCTGGCTGTTCCGCGCCGTTCCGGCAACGGTCTGGACTATAACCGCACAGCGATGCTGCTTGCCGTGCTGGAGAAGCGCGGCGGTCTGCGCTTTTCCAATGCCGACGTCTACCTGAATGTCATCGGCGGTCTGCGGCTGGACGAGCCGGCCTCCGACCTTGCCGTTGTCATCGCCGCCGCCTCCGCCGCGATGGACAAGCCCGTCTCCGATACCCTCGCCGCCATCGGCGAGGTCGGCCTGACAGGGGAGATCCGCGCCGTCGGTCAGCTCACCCAACGGCTGAACGAGATCCGAAGGCTCGGCTTTACGCAGTGCCTTGTGCCGAAAAACGTGAAAGACCTGCACGCACCGGAAGGGCTTACCCTCCTGCGCGTGCGCAATGTCCGCGAGGCCATCGCCGTCTCGTTATAACACAAAAGAAAGTGGGAAACGAATATGTCCGTCAGAGGCTGGATGCTCAGAAAATTCAAGACGATCAACCGCGACCGCATGAAGCGGCACGTGGAGGTTATTCACAAAAACAGCGGAAAATCAAAGCCCTATATCTATCTGTCCATGGTCGGCGCGATGCTCAAGCGCGGCGCGGGCTATACGGACTATTTTCGCGGGGACTATATCCACCTGAACAGCGCCGAACGGGATACCTTCGTCACGGCAAAGAAGTTTTATAAGCTCATTCATTATCTCAACAACGATTACTACAAGGTCATTTTGGACGATAAGCTGGTATTTAACCGCTATTTCAAGGAGTTCCTTCACCGGGATTACCTCAATCTGCGCGAGGCGGGCCTTGAAGAATTTCTCGCGTTTCTCGACGGCAAGCAGGTCGTATTCGCAAAAATGCCGATCGGTGAGGGCGGGCACGGCGTAAAGCGAATTGACTTGGCCGCTGCCGCGGACAAGCGTGCGCTTTACGACGAGCTGATTGCCACGGGCTATCTCCTGCTGGAGGAGGCGATCGTCCAATGCGAGGCGGTCAACCGTCTGAATCCTCACGTCGTCAACTCCTTCCGTGTTGTCACCCTGCGCAAGCAGAACGGAGAGATCGTGGTGCTTCGCAACGCCTTCCGCATCAATCAGGACACCGCAGATGTCATCGGCTGTACCAACGACCTGTATTTCAGCATGGGCGAAGACGGCAGAATCGACAGCAATGTGATCGACGACTACGGAACGATCTATGAGACGCACCCTCTGACCGGAACCGCATTCAAGGATGTTGTCATTCCCGACGTGAAGGCGGCGTTTGAACTGTGCCGCGAGGCGGCAAGGCGCATCCCGCAGGAGCGTTATATCGGCTGGGACGTTGCTTTTTCGGTCAACGGGCCCGTTATCGTCGAGGGCAACCAGTACCCGGGCTACGGTATTTTACAGCACTATAAGCTGAAAAACCAGCGCACGGGACACCTGAAGGAGATCGCTGACGTGCTTGGCGAAGAAATGCAAAACATCAAATTGTAAGATGAAAACGCCCCCTTTGCTTCAGCAAAGAGGGCGTCATCATTATACGTCAATGATATTGTCGTCATCCGTGATCCTGTGTTTGCCGCCGAGGGCGATGGCGATGATGTCAAAGACTGCCTCGACGATCAGAACGATGCCCGTAAAGCTCCAGAGGATCTCCGTCGACGTGAAGGGGTTGAGGAGAATGACCGCAGCGAAGGCCAGCGAGCACACCGCGCTGGCTGCGGGCATATACCAGCGTTTTCTGCCGAAGCGGAGCATATCCGCCGTCCACTGGATCTTCCCGACGCCGCTGATCAAGATCGCCACGCCGTAAAGGATCGTCAGCAGCGGGAAGGTCGCCACGAACCATTTCGACCGCAGCACACAGAACAGACCGCCCAGCAGCATCAGCAGACCCTTGGACAGCCGCTGTGTCAGCGCACCCTCCGCCGGGGTCGCGCGGAAATAGCGGACGATCAACACCAGTCCGGCGATCAGCAGCGCCGCGCCAATGACGACAATGATCGACGAAGTGAAGCGGATCGGGTCGATGAGCAGCAGCACGCCGACAAAGATCTCCAGCAGGCACATCAGAATGCTCCCGCCGTTTTTTTGAATCGCTCTCATGAATAAGCGCCTCCCGTGTATTTTTTCCGCTTGGAATATTCGGATAAATCTATTATAATATACTTG
>CAMEMX010000101.1 GCA_945927915.1 uncultured Clostridia bacterium | reverse complement strand
GAGAGGATCAGAAAATAGATCGGCGTTTTGGAATCGCCGAGCGAGCGGATGATGCCGGAAAGCAGATTGTAAAGAATAATCACGGGAATGCCGAGAAAGATGACGAAAATATAGTCGTGCGCCGCGGCAAAGATCTCCTCCGGCGTGTCCATCCAGTGCAAAATCGGTGTGCAGAGCAGACAGATGACCGTCGTGATGACAACGGCAAAAATCGCGGAGAGCCAGAAGCCGTTTGCGACGTATTTGCGAAGGCCGTTCTCGTCGCCCTCACCGAATTTTTGCGCCACCGGGATCACAAAGCCGTTGCAAATGCCGATGCAGAAGCCGAGCACAAGGAAGTTGATCGAGCCGGTGGAGCCGACGCCAGCCAGCGCATCCACGCCCAGATAACGCCCGACGACGAGCGTGTCGACCATATTATATAGCTGCTGGAACAGCAGCCCGCCGAGCAGCGGAAGAAGAAAACCGACGATCAGCTTCATCGGGGAGCCTGTGGTGAGATTTTTGACGGTACTTTTTGCCATAAAAGCGCCTCCTTTATAACCCGCATCAGTTTACTGTGAAAAGCGCCAAGTTGCAAGACGGAATATTTCCGTATTTCGCGGATTGCCTGAATGGAATAACCGTCAAACTGCACAAAAATTTAGTAAAAAATTATGCACTATGCACATTCCACGGCAATGTGTAAATAAATTGTAACAAGGGCTTGCAAAAATCTAAATCCGCGGTATAATTGGTTTTAGCACTCAGGCACTTAGAGTGCCAATTCTACGAAGGAAGCTGATGAACTATGGAAAAGAAACAGTTTAAGGCGGAGTCCAAGCGTCTGCTGGACCTGATGATCAACTCAATTTACACCCACAAGGAGATCTTCCTGCGTGAGCTGATCTCCAACGCGTCGGACGCGATCGACAAGCTGGCCTATCAGGCGCTGACGGATGAAAACGTCGGCCTGAGCCGCAGCGATTTCGTCATCCGCCTCGCGGTGGATAAGGACGCGCGCACGCTGACCGTCTCCGATAACGGCATCGGCATGAGCAGGGAAGAGATGGAGGAAAATCTCGGCACCATCGCCCACAGCGGCTCTCTGCAATTCAAGACCGAAATGGAAAAGAAGGACGATATTGACATCATCGGGCAGTTCGGCGTGGGTTTTTATTCCGCGTTCATGGTCGCGGAGAAGGTCACGGTCGTGTCGAAGAAGTACGGCGCGGACGAGGCGTGGCAGTGGGAGTCCACCGGCGCAGACGGCTATTCGCTCTCGCCGTGCGAGAAGGAAAACGCCGGTACGGTGATCACGCTTTACCTGAAGCAGGATACGGACGACGAGCGCTACAGCGATTACCTGTCCGACTACCGCCTGCGCAGCCTTGTGAAGAAATACTCCGATTATATCCGTTACCCGATCAAAATGGAGGTCGAGGAGCAGCGCCCCGTGGAGGAGCCGGAGACCGATGAGGCAGAGGATAAGGAGCCGAAATACGAGACGGTCGTCGAGGATCAGACCTTCAACTCGATGGTCCCGCTCTGGCAGAAGAACAAAAAGGACGTCACCGAGGAGGAGTACCAGAGCTTCTACCGCGAGAAATTCTTCGACTATGAGAAGCCGGCAGGCGTCATCCACGTCAGCGTCGAGGGTGCGGTGACCTATAAGGCACTGCTTTATATCCCCGCGAAAGCGCCCTATGATTTCTACACCAAGGACTTCAAGCACGGCCTGCAGCTTTATTCCTCCGGCGTACTCATCATGGAAAACTGCGCAGACCTGCTGCCGGAGCATTTCCGCTTCGTCCGCGGCGTGGTCGACACGCAGGATCTCAGCCTCAACATCAGCCGCGAGCTGCTGCAGCACACGCGCGAGCTGAAAACCATCGCCGCAAACCTTGAGAAAAAGATCAAAGCGGAGCTGCTGCGCCTGCTGGAAAACGAGCGGGAGAAATACGAGAAATTCTACGCCGCCTTCGGCAGACAGCTCAAATACGGCCTCGTCTCCGACTACGGAATGCACAAGGAGCTGTTGCAGGATCTCGTCGAATTCCGCTCGGACAAAGAGGGCAAGCTCGTTACGCTCAAGGAATACTGCGCGGCGATGCCCGAATCGCAGAAGCACATCTATTTTGCAACGGGCAGCAGCGCGGAACAGCTTTCCAAGCTCCCGCAGACCGGAATGCTGCGTGAGCGCGGCTTTGACGTCCTGCTTCTGACCGAGCAGGTCGACGAATTTATCCCGCAGACGCTGCGCACCTATGAATCGCATGAGTTCCGCAACATTCTGACGGACGATCTCGATCTTGCAACGGAGGAAGAAAAGAAGGCGGCGGAGGAGAAGTCGGAGGAATTCAAGGCTTGCCTCGACTTCCTCAAGGATACCCTCGGGGACAAGGTCGCGCAGGTGCGCGTCTCGTCCGATCTCGGCAGCCACCCGGTCACGATGGTGCCGGACGGCGGCATGAGCTTCGAGATGGAGAAATACTTCCGCACTCTCGACCCGAATTCCGACTACCGCTGCGGCAGGATCCTGGAGGTCAACCCGGAGCATCCCGCGCTGCAGGCACTCAGGGCGAGCATCGGCGCCGACACGGAAAAGGCGCAGAAGTACGCGCAGCTTCTGTACTGCCAGGGACTTCTGATGGCGAACCTGCCGCTGGAGGACCCGACCGCATATACCGACCTCGTGTGCGAAATGATGCGCTGAACAAAAGCAAACCGGCCGGAGCAGCCAGCTCCGACCGGTTTCGTATATTCCGACAGGTTATGCAATGACGATCTTTTCCTCTGTCAACTGCTGCAAAAACTCCGCAGCGTCGGCGGCGATGACCTCGCGCGGCGCGTCATAGAGCGCGCAGAGCTCGTCGACCAGCGCTTCAAAGGAGCCCGTCTCATCGATCCGTGTGTAGATCTCATAGCCGAGACCGTTCAGGGCGAGAATGCCGTTCAGCTCCAGATCACCCGTCAGCGGCACCAGAATATACTCGCCCGCGACCTCGCGCAGGATAAAGCCCGGGTTTCTTCTCATGCGTTTTCCTCCGTTTCGCGGTAGAGCGCGAGCGTATGCTGCGTCTTTTCGCAAAGATAGCGCGGAACACGGTCAAATCGCCCGTTCTCGCCGTAGCAGACGGCGGCACAGACCTCGCAGTGCGGTCGCAGGGCGCAGGCGGTACACTGCGCGGGCAGCAGGATGCGATCCGTTGCTTTCTGCACCTCGTGCCAGGCGTCGGCAAACGTGCGTCCGTTCAGCGAAACGGACGGCTCCTGCAGCATCCCGCAGGGAAGCAGCCTTCCGTCGTAGGTGATCCAGTAGGAGCTGGTTCCGGCGCGGCAGAAGATGCGCTCCGTCGGGTCGCGCGTGCCGTCCTCGTCCGCGACGGTAACGCCTGCCGTACCGCGCAAGATCTCCGCACGTCGGCGCGCAAAGTTCTCAGCGCCGAGCTTTTCCCGCGTGCAGCGCAGTTCCGTCTCCGCCGCCTCGCGCGGGGAGAGGCGCGAGGTCTCGCCGCAGCAGCCGTCGCAGGTACGCACGGGCGGGAAGAGGTAGGTCGCGTGCTGCACCGGCGCGCCGACCTCCCGTCCAAAGGCAAAGATCGCCTCCGCGTCGCCGCAGTTAAACGGCGTGACGGTATAGTTGATCTTGACGGCAACGCCGGCCTGACGGAGCTTTCGGATGTTCTCCGCCGTGCGGGTATACATCTGACCGATGCCGCATAGCGCAGCATACGTCTCCTCCGACGCGCCATACAGGGAGATATTCAGCCGCACCGGAGGGTATTTCGCAAAAAAAGCGATGTCCTCGTCACGAAGGAGCGTGCCGTTCGTGTTGACCGAGACCAGAATGCCCGCGTTTTTGCACGCCAGATAGATCTCGCGGAAATCGCGGCGCAGCAGCGGCTCGCCGCCCGTGATCAGCATGGTCAGCGTTCCCGCCTGCCGCACCTGCTGCACCATATCGAGCCAGAATTCGGTAGGCAGCTCCTTTGAAAGCGCCTCGGCGTCATTCTCCGCCCTGTGGATGTAGCACATTTTGCAAGAGAGATTGCACCGCGCGGTCAGCTCCAGCGTGCCGGACGCGGCGATCTTACTGCGGTACGCCTTGTTCAGCACATATTGCAGGTATCCGTTTTGCATCATTTATGCTCACATCCTTTCCGTTCGTTGCCGGGTTTTCTTGAGTATACTATATCTTGGCATTTTTATCAAGTTTTTTCCTGTTAATTTACATAATTCTATTGATTATTTCTGTCAGACGATATATAATGTAAACTAATTTTTTAGAATCTGTTTTTATAGAACGGAAAGCGAGGGCATCGTGGAACGGTTTTTTCTCGTTGCGAATGCAGCGATGGAGGTCAGCTCGGACCGACCGATTACGGTGAGCCGGCAATGGCGGCTTTTTGAGACGACTTCCGTCCGTCCGGCGCTTCGCTACCGTGTCTGCCATGTGCCGGAGCTGCCGCAGCTTACCGGGCGGCTGCTCTTCGATAATGGTCGGGTGCGCGTGTTTGACGAAAACGGACGCCAATCGCGGATCTACACCGACACTGTCACCGGGAAAGAGACCGTCGCGGTCAGAGAAGGGGAGAACGCCTGCTGGGAGATTGCCGTGCAGGAGGAGCTGCTCCCTTGGGGCACGGATGTTTCGGATCTTTTTGTGCAATACGGTCTGCCGCGCCGTCTGCCGCAGCAGGGAAAGCTCCTGCTGCATTGCGCCTACATATTATATAACGGTCGTGCGATTCTCTTCACCGCACCGAGCGGCACTGGCAAAACGACGCAAGCGAAGCTCTGGCAGCGCAGCATGGGCACCCGCATCGTCAACGGCGACCGCGCAGCCATCGGTCTGGAGGGCGGCATTGTGACGGCCTACGGCCTGCCGATCTCCGGCACCTCGCCGGACTGCGAAAACGTCACCGCCCCGGTCGCCGCGATCGTCAGTCTCTCGCAGGCAAAGGAGAACCGCGTCACGCGGCTGCGTGCGGCTTCCGCGGTGAAGCCCCTGCTGTCCGGAACGTATCTGCCGCCCGAATTTTCGCAGGATCTGCCGCTGCTGGTCGATCTCGCGGCGTCGCTTGCTGCGCGTGTGCCGGTGTATCACCTGCAATGCCTGCCGGATGATAGCGCAGTCCAAGCGCTGGCAGCAATGATCGACGAAAGAACTCAGTAAACTTTTCGGGACATCTGCCGTCCCGGTTGAGATACGGTCCGCCGAGTCCCTCGGCGGAGAGAGGAGCGAATGGGAAGAATGAAACGAAAGTACGAAAAACCGATGCTGCTGAAAGAGGAGTTTACTCTGGAAAGCACCATCGCCGCGTGTGCAATCTCAAATCCCCAGCCGTCGCAGATCGAGCAGTGTTCCTATGATCCCGACGGGCTTGGATATACGATCTTCGCGGAGAAATGGGCAAGCTGTACAAACGGCGGCAGCCAAGTCAATGTTTGCTACTATGAAAGCGCGAACAATCTGTTCTCGTCGTGAGAGAATCCGAAAGGAAAGGAGTCCTATCAATGAAACGCAGTAAACGATTCTTGTCTGCCGTGCTCGTTATTTGCATGGTGCTTTCCATGCTGCCGTCCCTCGGCCTGACTGCGAGCGCCGCCGCAGGCGATACCTATGAGCTTGTTACCGATGCGTCCACCCTGCATGCGGGCGACACGGTCATTATTGTGGCTGCCGACTATAACTATGCCCTCAGCACTACACAGAAAGAGAATAACAGAGGGCAAGCTGATGTAACTAAAGCCAGTGACAATACTCTCACTGTTTCCGGCGATGTGCAGGATCTTACGCTCGAAGCCGGTACAACAGCGGGTACTTTTGCGTTCAATACAGGTGCAGGCTATCTGTA
>CAMEMX010000100.1 GCA_945927915.1 uncultured Clostridia bacterium | reverse complement strand
CATGATCTATCTTGCAACAAAAACCGACCGAACTCTCTTAAACACCATGTTTTCCGAATTTTACGCGTCCGACGCCGTGCTGCACGCGATCCCGCAGGCTTACCACGACGCGGCGCTGGACGAGCTGTTTTCCGCCGCGTCGCGCCAGCGCGCCTATATCCTCGCGGACGGCGAAACGCCCGTGGGCTACGCCCTCCTGTCCGAAAAATACGCGCACGAGGCGGGCGGCCTGGAGCTGTGGCTCGAGGAGCTTTACCTGCGCGAAACGGCGCGCGGCAAGGGCCTGGGCAGCGAATTTTTCCGCTTCCTGCTCGCCGCCGCGCAGAAAGAGGGCATCGCCCGCGTGCGGCTGGAGGTCGAGCCGGAGAATATTCGCGCCGCCGCGCTCTATGCGCGGCTGGGCTTTCAGCCCCTGCCCTATGACCAGATGGCGTGGACGCCGGAGGAACCGAAATGATCTATCTTGACAACGCCGCCACGACCCGGCCCTGCGCCGCCGCGGTCGAGGCCGTGACCAACGCCCTGACCGCCGACTGGGGCAACCCCAGCGCACAGTACCGCTTCGGCATCGACGCGGCACGCCTGCTGCGCGGCGCACGCCAGTCCGTCGCGGAGGCGCTCGGTGCACCCGCCGACCGCGTGTTTTTCACCTCCGGCGGCACCGAGGCCGACAACTGGGCGATCTTCTCCGCCGCCGAACGCCTCGGCAAGCGCGGAAAGCACATCGTCACCACCGCCGTCGAGCACCACGCCGTCCTGCACCCGATGCAGAAGCTGCAAGAGCGCGGCTTTGACGTGACGTATTTGCAGCCGGACGCCCTCGGACGCGTCACGGCAGAGGCTTTGCAGGCCGCGCTGCGCCCGGACACGATCCTCGTCAGCATTATGATGGTCAACAACGAATCCGGCGCGGTCATGCCCATCGAGGCGATGGCGAAGCTGACGCACCGCCTCTGCCCGAACGCCCTGTTCCACACCGACGCCGTGCAGGGCTTTTTCAAGGTGCCGTTCCGGGCGCGGACGCTCGGCGCGGACCTGATCTCCGTCTCCGGGCACAAAATTCACGCCGGGAAGGGCGTCGGTGCGCTTTACATGGCAAAAAATCTGCCGCCGTTCATCCACGGCGGCGGGCAGGAGGGCGGCCTGCGCAGCGGCACGGAGAATCTCCCGATGATCGCGGGCTTCGCCGCCGCCTGCGCCGCGCAGCTTCCGTCGCGGCAAAAAGCCATCGCGGAGCAGACGCGGCTGAAAAAGCTGCTGCAAAGCCTGCTCTCCGAAAACCCCGACGTGACACTTCTGGGCGCGCAGGACGCGCCGCACATCGTCAACTTAGCCGTCGCCGGCCTGCGCTCGCAGGGGCTTATCAACGCCCTGCAGGAGCTGGGCTTCTGCGTTTCGGCGGGCTCGGCGTGCAGCAAGGGCCACCGCAGCCACGTTTTGGAGGCGATGGGCGTCGAGCCGCGCCTGATCGACGGGTCGATCCGCGTGTCGCTCTCGTCCGAGACGACCGAGGACGAGGTACGCGCCTTCGCCGCCGCCCTGCCGAAGGCCATCGCGGGACTAAGAGGAAAATAGTGAACAGGGAAAAGAGAAAAGTGAATCGTGAACAGTTGAAGCTTACATAGTGAGCCTCACGATCTATCTATTCACTATTCCCTATTCTCTATTCACCATTTCCTGCCGACAAAAAACCGCCCTTTCGGGCGGTTTTTCGTCAATTTACAAACAGTTCCCTGCGTCTTTTGAAATACGGGACGCTCAGGCAGAGGGCGGCGGCGGCGATAAACAGCCACTCAAGCGTTGGCCCGGTCGTCAGCTCCATCAGGGAATGCCCCGCGCGCAGGGCGAGGATGACCGCCCCGGTCATGTGCGCCGCCAGCAGCAGCGCCCATGTGCCGAAGGTCAGATACAGGCACAGCGGGCCGTTTTGGTGCCATCCGGTCAGCCGGAAGCGGGCAAACACCGCCAGCGCCGCCAGACCGACCAGCAGCGCACCCGTCACGATGTCCAGCGCGACCATCCCGGCGCCGACCTCGCGGTAAATGCGCGCGGTAGCCCTGCCATAGTTCCAGCCGGCAAGCAGCACCACCGCGTTGAGCGCGAACAGCGCCGCGAGGGCAAACAGCCCGAACGTCGTCAAAAACCGATACCAGTTCAGCGGCAGGACGGGGCTGACCGGCTGCGCCGCCGGACGCATGGCGCGGACGTCATCGGGCACGGGCTTGCCGCAATAGGGGCAAAAATGCGCCGCTCCGGGAAGCTCCCTGCCGCAGTAGACACAAAACATCGCACATTCCTCACTTTCCTGTCCCAGCATATCAAATTTCCGCGCATTATGCAAGAAAAAGTTTATTCCCCCGGCAAAACGCACAATATCTTGTACGACGGGCGGCAAAACGCCACAAGTTTACGTTTTCGCGTAAAAAAATAAAATTTTCGGTTGACTTTCCCCGCCGACTTGCGATATAATACCATTTGCGCAAATATGTGCAACATTTTTGGTTTGCTACGGTCGATTCCGGCTGTTGAGCATAATATTACAGGAGGTGTTCCCAAGTGCTGCGTACCTATCAGCCCAGAAAGCGCCATCGCGCAAAGGTCCATGGTTTCCGCAAGAGAATGGCTACCGCCAACGGCCGCAAGGTCCTTGCCCGCCGCCGTGCCAAAGGCAGAGCTGTCCTGTCCGCCTAAGGAGCCGTGACCGCACCATACTGTTTGAATGTCATCAGGGGCGAACGGAGCGATCTGTTCGCCTTCTTTGTATTGGAGGAAACGCATGGTCGTTTCGCTGAAGGAGAATGCCGCCTTCCGCCGTCTGTATTACCGCGGCGTGAGCGCCGGCAACCGCTACCTTGTCATCTACTGCCGCCGCAACGGCACGGACGTCAGCCGCATGGGTCTGACCGTCAGCACCAAGCTCGGCCACGCCGTCGTGCGCAACCGCGTGCGGCGCAGGTTGCGCGAGATCGTGCGGCTGCATGAGGACACGCTGGCGCAGGGCTTTGATTTTGTCATCGTCGCGCGGTCGGCGTCGGTCGGGGCGGACTTTGACGCCCTGACGCGGGCGTTTTTGACCCTGTCCGCCAAGGTCGGGCTGCAGAAGAAATGAAGTGTGGGCGACAGACGGTTGCAGGGTGGACACATGTGTCCACCGACCGCGCAGCGGCAGACGGTGCAGACGAATGAATTTGTACAGATTCGGCAGTTCCTGCACAAGATTGCCACAGCCAGTGTGCGCACTGGCTTCGCAATGACACGAAACGCCACCCCATTTGTCATTGCGAGGCTTGCGGAGCAAGCCGTGGCAATCCATACGGTGAAAACGAACGGGTTTGTACCATTTCGGTAGTTCCCCGGCGGGGACATGTCCCCGCCCTACAGAATAAATCCGTTCGCGTAAGCGAACACAACAGTCATTCACCCTTAGTCCTTAGCCCTTAGCCCAAAAAGAGGTAAATTCCAATGAAAAGAGTCCTGCTTGCGCTCATCCGCTTTTACCGCAGGTATATCTCCCCGGCCTTCCCCGGCAAATGCCGCTTTATCCCGACCTGCTCGGAGTACGGTCTGGAGGCCATCGAGAAATACGGCGCGCTGAAGGGCGGCTGGCTGACCTTCAAACGGTTATTACGGTGCAACCCCTTCAATCACGGCGACTTTTACGATCCCGTGCCGTGACCGTCCACCCGCCGCGTCCCGCGGCGCCACCCTACCGAACTTTGGAGAGTAACGATGTTTAACATTCCCTTTATCCAAACCCCCTTCGGCTATGTGTTGGAGTTCTTCTACAACTTCTTCAGCAACTACGGCATCGCGCTGATCCTCTTCTCGCTGGCGGTCAAGCTGATCCTGCTGCCCGTGAGCGCCAAGAGCAAAAAGAGCATGATGAAAACCACCCGCCTGCAGCCCAAGGTCAAGCAGATCGAGCTCGCCTGCGGCGATGACAAGGCGAAGTACCAGCAGGAGGTCCAGCAGCTTTATAAAGAGGAAGGCGCCAGCATGACCGGCGGCTGCCTCTGGGCGTTCATCCCGCTGCTCATCCTCATCCCGCTGTATAACGTCATCCGCGAGCCGCTGACCTACCTGATGCACCTGAGCGCAGAGCAGGTCTCCTCCATCAAGGACGCCTTCGCCGCGCTGGAGGGCGTCGCGGCGGACAAGCTCGACTTCTACTGGCAGTACCGTGCCGCCAGCAACCCCGCCCTCCTGCCCGAGGGCGTCGAAGCGCTGAACTTCTTCTTCTGCGGCATCGACCTCGGCCTCAAGCCGAGCTGGAAGTTCTGGACGATGCGCTCCTGGGCCGAGATCGGCGGCTTTATCATCCCGCTCGTCTCCGGCGGCCTGAACTATCTTGCCATGTTCATCAGCCAGAAGATGAACGCCACCGTCGTGCGCAACGAGAACGGCGAAAAGGACGAGGCCGCCGCCAAGGCCGCCTCCACCGGCAAGGTCATGAATATGCTCATGCCGCTGATGTCCGTCTGGTTCGGCTTCATCATGCCGCTCGGCATCTCGATCTACTGGATCGCGCAGAGCCTGCTCGGCATCGTGCAAGACTACTTCCTGACCAAGCACTACCGCAAGGTCTATGACGCTGAGGACGCCGTCAAGCGCGAAAAGGCCGCCCAGCGTGCCGCCGAGGAGGCCGAAAAGGAGCGCATCCGCGCCGCCAAACGCGCCGCCAACCCCGACGGCATCACCGAAAACACCAGCAAAAAGAAGCAGCAGCTCCGCGACAAGCAGAGCCGCGAGGCCGCCGCGAAGGACTACGAGGCAAAGAAGCGTGCCGCGCAGGGTCTGCCGACCGAGGAGGCCGCAAAGGTGCTCGGCGGCGAGGAAGACCGTCCCTTCGCCCGCGGCAGAGCCTACCGCCCCGACCGCTACGATAACGAATAAGGAGTCATCATGGAAAAATATATTGTCACGACAGGCAAGACCATCGAGCTTGCCATCGAGGCGGCGCTCGCGCAGCTCAAGCTCGACCGGGACAGCGTCTCCGTCGAGGTGCTGAAGAACGCGCGTTCCGGCTTCCTCGGCATCGGCTCGTCGCCCGCCGAGGTCAAGGTGACCTATGAGGTGCCGGATGAGGTCGTCGCCCCGAAGACGGCGCTGTCCTCCGCCTCCCGCTCGAAGCCGAAGGAGCGCCCGGAGATCCCCGCCGCCACCACCGGCGTCATCTCCCGCCCCGGCAAGAAGATCGAGCCGGAGCAGCAGCCCCGCCGCGCCGAGAAAAAGCCCGACCGCCGCAGCGACAAGAAGGCCGAGCCGCGTCCCGAACGCAAGGCCGAGCCGCGTCCCGAACGCAAGGCCGAGCCGCGCCCGGAAAAGCCCCGTCAGGAAAAGCAGCCTAAGGCCGAAGCGCCGAAGGTCGCGCGCACCTACGCGCCGGCAGAGCCGGGCAGCGTCGAGGAAAAGATCGAGGTCTTCCTCAAGGGTCTGCTCGAGCACATGGGCTCGGACGCCGTGCCGCACGCCTACAAGCTCGACGAGGAGAGCTACCGCGCCGATCTCGTCGGCGGTGACGCCGGCCTGCTGATCGGACGCCGCGGCGACACCCTCGACGCCATCCAGTACCTGACCGGCTACGCCATCAACCGCGACCGCGAAAAGCGCCTGCGCATCAGCGTCGACGCCGGGGACTACCGCCTCAAGCGCGAGGATTCCCTGCGCCAGCTTGCCAACAAGATGGCCGCCAAGGCTGCCAAGTACCGCCGCAACTTCACCCTCGAGCCGATGAACGCCTACGAGCGCCACATCATCCACGCCGCGCTGCAGGACTATCCGGAGGTCACGACCTTCTCCACCGGCACCGAGCCGCACCGCCGCGTCGTCGTCGCCTACGCAAAGGAAAAGTAAGG
>CAMEMX010000099.1 GCA_945927915.1 uncultured Clostridia bacterium | reverse complement strand
GCTCTCGTGGCGCTGCCCTGCGGCAGGAGCTTGCCGTCCGAGCCGCCGATGATGCCCTCGCCGACGGCCCATTGCACAGCCTCCTTCGCCCAATTGGCAACTGCGTTGCCGTCCGGGAACGCAGTCAGGTCGCCGCGCTTGCTGACGTCGATGCCCTTGAACTGCGCATAGCGGAACAGGATGGTCGCCATCTGCTCGCGGGTGATCTCGCCCTCCGGGTCGAACCTGCCGTGACCGATGCCGCCGACGATCTTATTCTCTGCCGCCCACGCGACCGCCTGCGTGTACCACTGGCCTTCGGGCACATCGGTAAAGCCGTTTGCGCCCTCCGCAGGCGAGCCTTCATAGCGCCACAGGACGGTGACGAGCATGGCGCGCGTCATGCTGCCCTCCGGGTCGAACAGCGCAACGCCCGTGCCGCCCATGAGGTGGTGCTCCGTCGCGTAGCGCACGGCGTCAAAGAACCAGTCGCCGCGATAGACGTCGTTGAACAGAGGCGGATAGCTCGGGTTGCAGGGCTTGGTGGGGTAGCCGTTCCAGTCGGGCGTCGTCCAGCCCTCCGCGCCCTCATTATAGTACAGGACAGTCTCATCGCGCACCAGAACAAAGGCATATTCGCCGATCTTCGGCGCATTGCCCATGAAATAGAACTCGCCGATGACGCTGCCGGAATCGCAGACGAAGGCGCTGTTGCCGATCTCCGTCACGCCGGCGGGGATGACGAGCTGCTTGAGGCTGTCGCAGTTTGCAAAGGCGAACGGCCCGATGGTCTTGAGCTTGCGCGGGAGCGTCAGACGCGTGAGCTTCTTGCAGCCGTTGAACGCACCCTCGGCAATGTCCGTCACGGTGTCCGGGATCGTGACGCTTCTCATGTTCTCGCAGCCGAAGAAGATAAAGCGGCCGACATTCGTCACGCCGGAGCCGATGACTACGTTCTTAATATAAGGCTTCAGCACCTCCCACGGCGCGTTGTCCTCGTTATAATGGTACATATCGCCCGTGCCGGAGATGTAAAGCGTATCGTTCTTCGACGAGAACGACCATGCGACATCCGGGCCGCACTTGCCCGAAGGATCGGGCACATTGATGCGCAGGGTCGCGGTCTTGCCGTCCTTTTCCATCTTCAGGTCATAGCTGCCCGGATAGGTCGGCACGGCGTAATACACGCCGGCGAACTGGTCGATAAGCATTTTCGCGTCGCTGCAGGTCACCCGCACATCGCGCGAGCAGGTCGCGTTCCTGGGCGTGAAGCCGCCATAGAAGCAGGTCGGATAGCCGACGGCGCCATTCGCGCTTGTGAACGCGTTGTCGTTTTCATCGGCAAAATAGACGCCATTGAGGCTGACGGCGCTGCTGCGCAGCTCGATCGTGATGGCATATACCGTTTCCTCGATCGGCACATACTGTCCGTTTTTAATGTTTGCGATAAAGAAATACGCGGTATAAGTACCGGTGCCCTTGTTCAGCGCGCCGGTGTCCCAGCTCAGACTGCGTTCCTCATAGCCCACGTCGCCCCAGCGGTCGGTGCATTTGTCGGTGTACTCGCCGATATAGTTCTCGTCGCGCATTTCGGTCCCGCGGAAAATGACAACGCAATAATAGTCATAATAGCGTTCCGGATAGATCACCAGGCTGTAATCGATCCGCGCAACGTCGCCGAGGACGACGCCCATGCCGTCCTGCGAGGGGTGCGGGTAGATCTCGTTCGGCTTGCTCTCGTCCGCGGTTTTTGCCGCCGCGGTGGGAACGGAGCTCTGCTTCGGGGAGGCGGTCTCGGAAAGACGCACGCTGTCACTGCGGTTCATCCGCGCTGCCAGCGCCGCCGTGTCGATCTGCGCACTGTCAGGCTGCTGCGCCGCAAACGCCGTCGGCAGCAGGGAAAGCAGCATGAGCGCCGCAAGGATCAGGGGGATCAAGCGTTTTTTCATTGAAGTGTCCTCCTTTGTTTTTTTCATTGTATTCATTATAGCACAAAAACTTCAGATTGCAATACAAAAATTCTAAATCATTAGACCGGTTGCTTTCCGTACAAAAAGGCAGGCTGACCGGTGCGTCAGCCTGCCTTACACATTATTCTTTTCCTCTGCGTTTCAGGATGATCGCCAGTACGATACCTGCAACCGCCATGACCGCGCCGATTACCATAATGACCGTTCCCATTACGGAGACGGGATTGTTCGCGGCCATGCTCCCGAACCCTGGCGTATCCACGAAGCCGTCGAAGCCCGAAAGCATCCGACCGGTCAGATAACGCGCCAGTGCGCCGATGCCGATAAAGCTCACGCCGCCAACGGCAAGATAGATTCCGGCCAGCCAGCCGTATTTCCGCAGGAGCTTTCCGATCACGCCGGGGACGTCCTCTACCCACGAATGCTGCTGCGGCGCCGCAGGCATCGGCTGTGACGGCTGCGGCATCTCCTGCGCGTCGTCCAGCAGCCAGTCCGTCGAGACGCCGAAGGTCTGCGCCAGCAGGCGCAGCTTGTCCAGCTCCGGCTGCGCCGTGCCCAGCTCCCACTTACTCACCGCCTGACGTGACACGCCGAGGCGCTCGGCAAGCTCTTCCTGTGAAAGGCCGCTGCGCTTGCGGCATTGGAAGATCTTTTCGTTGAGTGTCATTATGTCTGCCCTCTCTTTCCTGAATTCTGCTCTCATTGTATGCGTTTCGGCACAATTTGGCAAGCGACGAAGGCTGGAATTTCCGCAACCGGCGGTTGCAAAGCGGCAAAATCACTTTAAGGCGTCAATGATCGCCTCGGCGCAGAGCATTCCGTCCACCGCCGCCGAGAGAATGCCGCCCGCGTAGCCCGCGCCCTCGCCGCAGGGATACAGCCCCCTGAGCGCGCTCTGGCGGTCGTCGCCGCGCAGGATGCGCACGGGCGACGAGCTGCGCGTCTCCGGTGCAGTCATCACGGCATCGGGTGCGGCAAAGCCGCGCAGAGAACAGTCCAGCGTCACGATGGCCTGTTCGAGCGTTTTTGTGATCCTGTCGGGGTACAGCGCGTGCAGGTCGCACGGCGTAACGGACGGGCGGTAGGTCGGCGTGACCGCGCCGAGCGTCTGCGACGGGCGGTGGGCAAGGAAGTCCCCGACCGTCTGCGCGGGCGCGGCATAGCTGCCGCCGCCGAGGGCGAAAGCCTGTTTCTCGATCTTCTCCTGCCAGTGCATCCCGCCGAAGACGCCCGGTTCGGGAAAATCCTCCGGCTGGAGCGTGACGAGCAGGGCGGCGTTCGCGTTCTCGCCGTCGCGGCCGCTGCAGCTCATGCCGTTCGTGGCGACCGCGCCCTCCTGCGACGCCGCCGCGACGACATAGCCGCCCGGACACATACAAAAAGTATAGGCGGAGCTGCCGTCCGGCAGGTGGCACGAGAGCTTGTAGTCCGCAGGCGGCAGGACGCCGCCATGCTCCATGCCGTACTGCGCCCTGTCGATGTCGGTCTGCCTGTGCTCGATGCGCACGCCCATGGAGAAGGGCTTCGGCTCCATCGGCACGCCCAGTGCGTGCAATGCGCGGAAGGTATCGCGGGCGCTGTGGCCGATGGCGAGGATCAGCCTTTCGCAGGGTAGGGTCTTTGTCTCACCGCCCTGCATATATTCCGCACCGCAGATCGCGCCGCCGGACGTTTGCAGTCCCGTGAGCTTCGCGCCGAAGCGGACCTCTCCGCCGAGGGCGATGATGCGCTCGCGCAGCTTCTGCACGACCGTAAACAGGACATCCGTTCCGACGTGCGGCTTGGCGTCATATAGAATTTCCTCCTGCGCGCCCGCTTTGACCAACTGCTCCAGGATCCAGCGACCGCGCTCGTTTTTCGTTCCCGTGTGGAGCTTGCCGTCGGAGAACGTGCCGGCGCCGCCCTCGCCGAACTGCACGTTCGACTCCGGGTCGAGCCGCCCGCCGTTCCAGAACGCCTCGACCTTCTCCCGGCGCTGCGGCGCAGGTTCGCCGCGCTCCAAAACGATGGGCTTTAAGCCAGCAAGCGCCAGCACGAGCGCCGCAAACATCCCCGCTGGCCCGAAGCCCACGACGACCGGGCGCGTCTGCGCGTTGATTTTTGGCACGCGGTAGACATACGGCGTCTCGCGCGTGATCTTATTGCTCCGGCAGCGGCGCAGGACGGCACTCTCTCCGGCGCGGAGGGTGACGTCGAGCGTGTAGATCCACTTAAGCTGCGGCTTTTTCCGCGCGTCAAGCGAACGGCGGAAGATCTGCAGCGAGGCGATGTCCGACGCGCGGACGTGCAGCGCCTGCGCCGCGTGGTAAAGAAGCGCGCCCCTGTCATGCTCCAGCGGCAGCGCAATATCCCGAATCCGAATCATCCGTTCTCCCCCAGCTTTCCGGCAAGCCGTCCCGACGACCACGCCCATTGCAGATTGTAGCCGCCGCAATCGCCGTCGATGTCCAGCACCTCGCCCGCGGCAAAAAGGCCGGGACAGAGGCGGCTTTCCATGGTCTTCTCATCAAATTCCGCCGTGCGGATGCCGCCGGCGGTCACCTGCGCGCCGTCCATGCCCATCGTGCCGAGGACGCGCAGGGCGAAATGCTTGATCGTTTTGCACAGCGCCGCACGCATCTGCCCGTCAAATTCGCCGCAGGGCGTCTCCAGCGAGAAGCCGCACGCGCGCAAGAGCGTCCTGCCGAGGCGGTTGTGGAGCATTCCCGTGAGCAGATCCTCCGCCTTGAGGCGGGGCATGGCCTCGCAGCGCGCCTGCAAAAGCGCCGCCAGTTCCCCGGCCGGGACGTCGGGCAGAAGATCCAGAATCAGCGTCTGCTCCGCGCCGCTGACGGAGACCGCGCGGGACAGCTCGAAGATCGCCGGGCCGCTCACGCCGTAATCCGTGAATTGAACCTCGCCGCGCCGCACCTCCGCCCCGCAGCGCGCAACCGCCTCGCAGCGCACGCCCTTGAGCGAGCGGACAAAGGTCGTGTCCGTGCGGAGCTGGACAAGGGCGGGACAGAGCTTCGTGCGGCTGTGGCCGAAGGAGGCAAGCAGACGATAGCCGAGGTCGGTGCCGCCGAGCTTCGCGCCTGCCGCGCCGCCCGCGCAGACGATCACGCGGTCGGCTTCAAAGGTCTGCTCCCCCGCAGAGGCATAAAACCTTCCCTTGCGACGGCGCAGCTCCGTGACCTCCGCGCCCGTCACGATCGTGACGTTTTCGCGCTGCTCCAGCGTCAGGCGCAAAACGTCCGCGACGCTGTTGGCGCTGTCGCTGCGCGGATAGACGCGCCCGGAGTCCTCCGTGACGGTCAAAAGGCCGAGTGAGCGGAAAAAGTCCAGCGTCTCGTCCACGCCGAATGCGTGCAGGGCATAGGCGCAGAAGCCCGGCTCCTGCCCGTGATAGTTCTCCCGCGTCAGGCTGCGGTTGGTCAGGTTGCAGCGCCCATTGCCCGTGGCAAGGAGCTTTCTGCCCATGCGCGCCTGCCGCTCCAGCAGCACGACCTCATTCTCTTCCCGTTCCGAGGCGGTCAGCGCCGCCATCATACCCGCCGCGCCGCCGCCGATCACCAGTACCTTCATCGCATTTCCTCCGAAATTGATGGGAATATTATACCCGATAGCACTCCGTGAAGCAAGTGCTTCCTTGACAGAAGCGGATGAAAACGCTAAGATATAGCCGGGAGTTGATGGAAATGAACATGGAAGAATTGATCCGCCGCATCAATGAGCTGGCCCGCAAGGCAAAGGCCGGAGGGCTGACCGAGGCGGAGACGAAGGAGCGCGACGTCCTGCGGCAGCAGTATATCGCCTCCGTCCGCAAAAATCTGACCGCCCAGCTCGACAACACCTACATCGTCGAGCCGGACGGCACAAAGCACAAGCTGGGACACAAATGACCCGGAAAGGCCACGCCTTTTCGGGTCAT
>CAMEMX010000098.1 GCA_945927915.1 uncultured Clostridia bacterium | reverse complement strand
TCTCGTGCCGCGCGAGGGTATAGCCGCGGCCGTTGACGTTCATGACCTGGTTGGCAACGATGAACGCCTTGCTGTCGATGCGCAGGGCGGCGTCGCGGATCTGCGGGTATTTTTTCGCGTAAACGACGCTCAAAATGGCCTTTTGCGCCTCCGCCTCGTAGCCCGTCTCGATGTTCAGCATCGTCACGCCGCAGTTGATCGTCTCCAGAATCTCGCGGCGGATCTGCTCATAGGCAGGTGAAATGATGATGATCTCGATCTTCTGCTCACCCATCATGATGGCGCGGTTGATCGTCAGCGACATCAGCGAGATGATGAGAATGCTGTAAAGCAGGTCGTCCAGCCCGCGGAAGCAGACCAGGATCAGCACCGTCAGCGTGTCAAACACCATCAGCGACGTGCCGACGGGGATGCCGAAGTATTTTTGCAGGATGCACGGCGGGATGTCCATGCCGCCCGTCGAGCCGCCGGAGCGGATGACGAAGCCGATGCCAAGGCCGGACAGAACGCCGCAGAAGATCGCAAAAATCAGCTTGTCGCCCACGAACAGCGTCGCCAGCGGCAGCTCCTCGAACACCGCCATGATGAGCGGATACAGCAGCGTCGAAAGCAGCGACGTCATGGCAAACTTTTTGCCGAGGAAGGCCCAGCCCAGAATGAACAGCGCCACGTTCGCCGCGCCAGCGACGACCGACAGCCGCACGGGCACAAGCTCCTGCACGATCAGGCCGATGCCCGTCACGCCGCCGAGCATAAAGTCCTGCGGCACGGCAAAGGCGCAGATGGAAAACGCCAGCAGCGTGTTTCCCAGCAGGATCAAAAAGAGCATTTTCAGCCGCTGCTTCATAAGATTCCTCCGAAAACAGGTTGATTTTCCGCCCGGCTCCGGGCGGGCACAGGCGCACGAAAGCATCCGCACGGCGAAAGGCTATGCGGATGCTTTCGTTATGATCGTCAGTCTCTGTCCCAGTTGTGCCAGACGTTCTGGACGTCGTCGTCGTCCTCAAAGATGTCGAGCATCTTTTCCATCATGGCGGCGTCGTCGGGGTTATCGAGCTTCTTGTATTCGCCGGGGACCATCTCGATCTGCGCGGAGGCGAAGGCATAGCCCTTCTTGCCCAGCGCGTCCGCGACGGCGTTGAAATCGTCCGGCTCGGTGTAGATGGTGAAGCAGTCATCCTCGGCCTCGAAATCGTCCGCACCGGCGTCCATCGCGTCCATCATCACGTCGTCCTCGGTGTAGTCCTCGTCCTCGTTGTCGATGACGAGCACGCCCTTCTTGCTGAAGTTCCACGCGACGCAGCCGGAGGCGCCCATATTGCCGCCGTACTTATCGAAGTGGTGGCGGACGTTGCCTGCGGTGCGGTTGCGGCTGTCGGTCATGGTCTCGACGATGACCGCGATGCCGCCGGGGCCGTAGCCCTCGTAGGTGATGGCCTCATAGGCGTCGCCCGAGCCGGCGTTGGCGGCCTTTTCCAGCACGCGCTTGATGTTGTCGTTGGGCATATTGGCCGCCTTGGCCTTGGTGATAACGGTCGCGAGGCGGGAGTTATAGTTCGGGTCGGCAGAGCCGCCGCCCTCCTTCACCGCAACGTACATTTCCTTCGCGATCTTGGTGAAGGTCGCGGCGCGTTTTGCATCCTGCGCGCCCTTGGTTTTCTGAATGTTATGCCATTTGGAGTGGCCCGACATGGTAGTTCTTCCCTTCTGATGTAAAATTCCGACCTATAGTTTAGCACACCGTGCGCCGAAAAACAACTATTTTATTTGAAATTGATGCAATCCGTGTGGATTTTTGACAGAAAAACCTCAATTTCCGGGAAGGCGGCACGGACTTTTTCCGCCAGATACGCGCAGACGGGGTTCTCCGTCTCAAAATGTCCGGCGTCGACCAGCGTCACACCGAGATCGCAGGCGTCGTTGAAGGTGTTGTATTTGACGTCGGCGGTAACGAAGGCGTCATAGCCCAGCTCCGCCACACGGGAAAGCAGCCCCGCGCAGCCTCCGCCGCCGACCGCCACGCGCGTGACCGGCCTGCCGCCGTCCGCCCAGCGCACGCCCTCGCAGCCGAGCGCCTGCTTGACGAAGGCCGCAAACCGCTCCGGCGCACAGGGGGCAAGATTACCGCCGCGCAGAAGCCCGTAAGGTCTGCCCTGATCGTCCGTCCCGACCGGGTCGATGACCTCAATTTCCGTCAGGCCGAGTCTGGTTGCAAGGCAGTCGTTCACGCCGCCCGGCGCGCAGTCCAGATTCGTGTGCGCATTGACGGCGGAGATGCCGTTTTCGATCAGATAGAGCAGGTTTCTGCCCTGCTGCGTCCGATCGTTGACCTCCTTCAGCTCCCAGAGGCACGCGTGATGCGTCAAAAGGAGCTGGCACTCCAGCGCCCTTGCCTCCTCGCAGACGGCGCGGAACGGGTCGAGGGCGACGAGCACCCGCCTGACCTCCCGGTCGGAGCGCCCGCACAGCAGGCCGACGTGATCCCACTGCTCCGCCATGTATTCCGGCGCTATGGTCTTGATGTAATCATACACGTTCTGCACGGTTGTCATAGCTGTCTCTCCATTTCCCCGACCTCGCGCAGGGCCGTCTCATAATACTTCAGACGCTCGCCTGCGGCGGGGTCGCTCGCTTTACGGATGCCCTCGACGGTCAGCATCAGGGCGCGCCGGATGCGTTCAATATAGCGCGGCAGGAGCTTGTCGCCGCTGCGCAGAAGCTGCTCGGGCAGGTATTGCCGTCCCGGTGACAGCGGCACGGCGTTCCCGAAGCGCGCACAGATGACAAAATAGATGAAGCCGCCGTCTTCGACCAGCGTCTCTCTTTCGATGCCGAAGCCCAGCTCCGCGAGCTTTCGCCGCAGGTCGTTACCGGAGGACTGTGGCTGGAGGATGAGCAGATATTTTTCGTCCCTGAGCCACGGACAGTCGGCAAGGATCTGCGCGATCAGGTCGCCGCCCATGCCCGCGCAGACGACGGTATCGACCTCGCCCGGCTTCACGGCGCGCAGACCGTCGGCGCGGGAAAAGCGCATTTTCTCCGCTACGCCGTAGCGCACGGCGTTTTCCATCGCGCGGCGCAGCGGCATTTCGCGCAGGTCGCACGCGTGGACATAGGCCGCGCGGCCGCTTTTGAGCAGCTCGATGGACAGGTAGCCGTGGTCGGCGCCAATGTCCGCCACACGCGCACCCTGCGGCACCTGCGCCGCGCAGCACAGCAGGCGTTTGGAAACAGGCACCTTCATGGCGTCCACTCCTGTGCCGCCGCATTCCAATAGGTGCGATCCTCCTCCGTGATTTTCCGCAGGACGCGGCAGGGATTCCCTACGGCAATGCAGTCGGACGGGATATCCTTCGTCACCACAGACCCTGCACCGATCACGACATTGCTGCCGACCGTCACGCCGCCAAGGATCACCGTATCGCCGCCGACCCAGACATCCGAGCCGATGGTGATCGGCTTCCCGAATTCCAGATAGCTGTTGCGGATCTGCGCGTCGATGGGATGTCCCGCCGAATACAGGCTCACACGCGGGCCGAAAAACACATTGTCCCCGATACGGATGGGGCACTGGTCGAGAATGATGCACTCGAAATTGGCATAGAAGTTCTTCCCGACGTAGATATTCGCGCCGTAATCACAGTGGAACGGCGGCTCGATATACGAATTCTCACCCATGCCGCCGAGCAGCTCCCGAAGGAAGGTCTGCCGCTGCGCGGCGTCGAGCGAAAGGTTGAATTGATGCAGGCGCTCCCGCGTGCGGCGCATATGCGCGGCAAGCGTCTCGTCCACACGGTATAGTTTGCCCGCAAGCATACGGTCTTTTTGTGTCATATTCCCTCCCGCAGACAGCGCAAAGGGAGGCAGAGCCTCCCTTCCAGACTGTCGATAAAGCCCGAAAACGTCAAAATCGGAAAGCATTTACAGGTATTTTGATATATGCAATGCGAATCAATATCAAAGTATTATCCTGAACTTTTTCGCTGTTAACGAAAAAAGATTTGTAATGATTTTGACTTACTGCGCAACTCTCGTCTTACCGTACCTTTGTACGCCGACAGACGAGAGTTGCTTGTCTTTCGAACTTTCTCGACAGTCTCACAGCGTGTCGAAAAGGTTTTTCGACACGCTGAAAGGGAGGCAGAGCCTCCCTTACTTATTCTCCTCGCTCGCTTCGATGAAGCGGTTGACCTGCGCAAGGAACGCGTCGGCGTCCACGCCGTGCACCATGCAGGCTTCCTCAACGGTCTCGCCGCGAGAGGACGGGCAGCCGAGGCAGTGCATTCCGATCGCCATGAAAAGCGGCGCAGTCTGCGGCGCGATGTCAAGCACGTCGCCGATGATGGTGGTTTTTTCGATTTTTACAGCCATAATTGACCTCCTGTGTGTCTTTGAGCGCAAATGCGTTCTTTGTTATTGCTATTATACCGAATCTGCGGGTAAAAATCAACCGCTTTTCGACCATCCTCTTGATTTTGCCGCAAAAGGTGCTATGATGGTCGCGGGAAGTGATAAAAATGGCAGATACTCTGATTCTGGGCGGCACGCTTGTCGACGGAAGCGGCGCTGCGCCGTATCCGGCGGATATCGCGCTGCAGGACGGAAGGATCGCCGCGATCGGTTCGCTGCGCGATACGCCGGCAAAAGAGGTTTTCGACGCGACCGGCTTTTGCGTCACGCCCGGCTTTCTGGACATCCACCGCCACGGCGATGCCGCGGCATTTTGCAGCGATTTCGGCATTCTGGAGCTGCGGCAGGGCATCACGACGGTCGTAAACGGCGCGTGCGGCCTGTCGCTTGCCCCGTTCAGGCAGACGCACCGCGAAGAGCTCCTCTCCTATCTCGCGCCGATCACGGGCAGGCTCGACCCTTCGATCCCCACCGCCTCGATGGGCGCCTACCGCAAGGCGCTGGCTGCGCGTCCGCTCCGGCTGAACGTCGGGATGATGGTCGGCGGCGGCACGGTTCGGACGGATCTGTACGGCTATCGCGCCGAAGACCCCGATGATTATTCGGAACTCCATAGTCGTCTGGTGCAAGCCCTCACCGAAGGTGCGCTGGCCGTCTCTCTGGGGCTTGGCTATGCGCCCGAGTGTTTTTACTCCACAAATTCGCTCATTTCCGCTCTCGAACCGCTCAAAAACACTCAAATCCCCATTGCCGTCCATATGCGTGAGGAGGGGGACAAGGTCTGTGAGGCAATCAAGGAGATGCTCACGGTCGCAAAAGCCCTGCGCTGCCCCCTGCACATCAGCCACCTCAAGGCCATGGGCCGGCGAAACTGGCGAAAGCGCATTCCCGACGCGCTGGCGCTCATGGCGCGTGCACGCGACGAAGGGTTGGATGTGAGCTGTGATGTGTACCTTTACGAGGCAGGCTCGACCCAACTCCTGCATCTGCTGCCGCCGGATTTCCTGGTTGGCGGCGTTGACCGTATCGTCGAGCGCCTGCGCGAAAGAGGTCAGCGCGAGGTGCTGCGCGAAGCGATCAAAAACGCTCATAACTTTGACAATATCGCTCAAATGGTCGGCTGGGAGAATATTATCATCTCCGCGCTGCCGTCTGAACAGTACCGCCATCTGATCGGCAAGACCATGCAGGAGGCGGCTGAGCTGCTCCGGCTCGACCCGGTGGACGCAATGTGCCGGCTGCTTGCGGACACGCGCTGCGCCGTGACGATGATCGACCGCATCAACTGTGAGGACGACATCTGCGAGATTTTGCGCGACGACCATTCCTCCGTCATCTCCGACGCGACCTACCCGACCGACGGTCTGCCGCACCCGCGCGTCTACGGCAACTGCACGCGGCTCTTTGAGCGCTTCGTGCGGGAGAAAAAGGTGCTGACGCTCGAAAAGGCGGTGCGCAAGGTCACGGCGCTGCCCGC